>JBDNAG010000082.1:0-10548 GCA_039768565.1 Akkermansiaceae bacterium
CACCTTCAAGAGCTACAGATTCAGGACCCGAAACGGTAAGCGCAACCGAGGTGGTCCAAAAGGTATTCCCATTTCCAGTATTGATACCTGGAACAAACATATTCTGCACCAAGTTCGTATTGTTGAAAAGATTCTGCGCACCACCACTAGCGTTCAGCGCCGACATGTCGCCCGGGTCATCAATTCCATTGGTGGTCCAATTGAGACCGGAAGCAGTATTACCGTTCGCTGTGCGACCATCAAAGCTCGTAGACGCAAGGACGACGGCAGAAGCAGAGCTAGAAACAAGTGTCGAAAGAGCAGCTGCGATAAGGGTCTTTTCGGTCCTTTTCATATCTTGTGCCGATTCAGGACCGTGGACCTCTAACAATCAACACCTATTTTGAGCAATCAATCCGACTACCTAGCCCCAATCGGGCATCTCCATTCAATCTTCACCGTTTTCCAAACCATCCTTCGCCCTCATAAGCACAAAACTTCCCCCTTGATGCCCGATCCCCAAATGACAGACTCTTCCCCATGTTCGTTCGAGCCCTTCTCCTTGTTTGCTTAACTCTTCCCAGCCATGCCGACTGGCCCGCTTTCCGCGGACCCACGAACGACGGCCACTACCCGGCAGCCCCCGATGGCAGGGCGCACGGCTTCCCTACCGAGTGGAGCGAGGACAAAAACATCATCTGGAAAACACCCGTCACCGGCCGTGCCTGGTCCACCCCTGTCGTCATGGGCAATGAAGTTTGGGTCACCAACGCCACCCCTGATGGCAAAAAAATGTATGCTGTCTGCCTCGAAAAAACTACCGGCAAAAAGATTCACGACCTCCTCCTCTTTGAGAATGTTGATCCCGAACCACTTAGCAATCATGTCAATGGCTATGGGTCCTGTTCACCAGCAATCGATGCCGATCACGTTTACATCCACTTCGGAAGCTACGGAACCACAGCCCTCGATCGCAAAACCGGCAAAGCAGTCTGGGAGCGCCGCGACCTCCCCTGCCAACATTTTCGCGGACCCGGATCTTCGGTCGTCCTCCACAAAAACCTCGTCATCCTCAGTATGGACGGAGTCGATGTCCAATATCTCGTAGCCCTTGATCGCAAGACCGGGAAAAACGTTTGGAAGACCGAACGCGGCACCGACTTCGGTGATATCGAAGCCGATGGCAAGATCCGGGGCGGCGGAGACTTCCGAAAAGCCTACTCGACTCCGAACTTCATCACCTTGAACGGAGTTCACCAACTGGTCTCACCCGGGGCAAAGGCCTGTTATTCCTATGATGCCGACACCGGCAAGGAACTCTGGAAAATCCTATACAAAGGATTTTCCAATGCCGCAGCTCCTGTCTTCGTCGAAAACAACATGGCCCTCATCAACACCGGACTTGGCAAACCCCACCTCCTGGGAGTCAGACTTGACGATAAGGCAAAAGGCGACATCACAAAGAGCCACATCGAGTGGGACATCTTCAAGCGTATCCCCGGCCGCTGCTCACCAGTTGTCATCGGGCGCAAGGCCTACTTCACTTCCGAATCCGGCATCCTCAGCGTTTTGAATTGCGACAAAGGTGAAATTGAAAAATACAAGGCTCTCAAAACCGCTTTTTCAGCCTCCGGAGTCTTGGCGGACAATCATCTCTATCTCGCAGACGAAAAAGGCAAAACCTTCGTCGTCAAGCCCGGGCCAGAATTGGAAATCATCGCCACCAATCAACTCGATGAAGGCTGCATGGCCTCTCCCGCCCTCGATGGCAAGGCCATCTATCTGCGCACCAAGACACACGTCTACCGCATCGAAAAAAATTAGCTTCGCCGATGTTGGGCGGATGAACTACTGCTGGGAAATTCGATTTAGCAGATCGGTAACGATCAGTACAAAATTCGAGGACAAAACCCTTCAGAATTGCCCGTCGGCGCCGCTAGACAAGCATCACCCCTTTTTCCTCTCAATGCGGGACGACGAAAGTAGCCCGCATCTTTCATGCCCAAATTTCTCGCCTCGATCTTCGCTTTCCCTGATTTGACCTTGCTCTCACAAACGACTCCGACGATTCTCGTTCCATGCGGATTCTCCTCTCATTTTTCCTCACCTTCCCCCTCCTCTCAGCGGAGAAACCCAACATCCTCTTCATCCTAGCCGACGATCTTGGCATCAAGGATCTCTCCTGCGAAGGATCCACGTTTCACGAGACTCCGCACATCGATGCCATTGCTAAAAGCGGGATGCGCTTCACCAACGGCTACTCCACATGTCAGGTCTGCTCCCCTTCCCGCGCCTCCATCATGAGCGGGCAATACCCCGCCCGTATCGGCATCACGGACTGGATCGGTGCTGCCACCGGAATGAAATGGAAACGTAACGACAAAATTCTGCCACCAGAGAACGGATCACGGCTTCCCGCAAAAATCACCACGGTTGCCGAAGCGCTTAAATCCGGCGGTTATCGTACTTTCTTTGCCGGCAAGTGGCACATCGGCGGAGAAGGTTCGGGCCCGGAAGACCATGGCTTCGAAGTTAACAAAGGTGGCTATTACTCCGGCTCTCCACGCGGTGGCTACTTTTCACCATTCAACAACCCCAAGCTCTCCGATGGCCCGGCAGGCGAATCTCTCCCCGTTCGCCTTGCCACCGAGACTTCCAACTTCATCAGTCAGCAGGAATCAAAAAAACCATTCTTCGCTTTCCTCTCATTCTACTCGGTGCACGGCCCCATCCAAACCTCCCCAGATCTTTGGAATAAGTATCGCCAAAAGGCCACCGCTGCCGGCCTCGCAACCGAACGCTTCAAGAACGATCGCACCCTTCCCGTCCGTCAGGTGCAGGATTGTCCGATTTATGGGGGAATGATGGAATCCATGGATGATGCTGTCGGTCTCGTCATGAATAAACTGAAGGAACTCGGCCTGGAGAAAAACACCATCGTCATCTTCACCTCTGACAACGGCGGTGTTTCATCGGGAGATGCTTTCGCCACCGCCTGCCTTCCTCTGCGAGGCGGGAAAGGTCGACAGTGGGAAGGCGGCATCCGTCAACCCTACTACATCGTCGCTCCAGGTGTCACCAAGCCTGAGTCCACTTCCAGCCAATTCGCTACCGGCACCGATTTCTACCCCACTCTCCTCGAACTCGCGGGAATGGATCAGCTCCCCACCCACCACGTGGATGGCATCTCACTCGTCCCCGCCCTCAGGGGAGGCCACTCCGAGCGCCTCCTCTACTGGCACTACCCGCACTATGGGAACCAAGGCGGCGAACCAAGCGGAATCATTCGCGATGGCGACCATAAACTCATTCGCTATTACGAGGATGGCCACGAGGAACTCTACAACATCAAAAAAAATATTGGCGAAACAAAGGACCTCGCCTCCGAATACCCGGATCTGGTTAAAAAACTCTCGGGCAAACTCACTGCCCACCTCAGTGAAGTGGGGGCCAAAATACCCAAGCCCGATCCTCGCTTCGACGCCGAGAAGAAGATTCTTCAGATCAAAGCACTTCACACCAAGAAAAAGGCCCAGCTTGAAAAGCAACACGCCAACTTCCTCCTGCCGGACTTCAAGCCCAACAAAACATGGTGGAATTCAGTCCAGACCAAGGACTAACTCGAAGGCAGGATCACAATCGGGTCTCCCCACACGCGCTAGATTTTTCCAAGAGACGACTTTTTACTTTTGAAAGCTCCCCTAGCGAAAGCCTAAACAATCTATCAAAGGGAAATCGCTGCGCCCTGAGGATTAGACAAGAGAGCAAAACGTCCCTTGCCGGGATATTCTTCGGCGGCATACAAATTATCGCGCCAAGCGCCTTAGCTGCAATACCCTCAAGATTTTCGAACTCATAGGGCAAGAAATCTAACAGCCCCCCCTACAAGGAAGCCCTTCATTTCAAGGGTCGCGCTCCCCTCAATCCGAGCTAAGCTTCCGCCAATGAAGCCCCTTTTCCAGAACACCTACGCCCGGCTACCCAAGAGTTTCTTTGAGGAAGCCGAACCGACTCCGGTGATTCAACCTTCGATCATTTCAGTGAATGACCGCCTCGCAGGAGAACTGGGAATAGACCCGGAGTTTCTTCGCAGTGACGATGGCCTCGCCATTCTCTCTGGAAACTCCATACCAGAAGGAGCCGAACCTCTCGCCATGGCTTATGCCGGGCACCAATTCGGGGGCTTTTCGGCCCAACTTGGCGACGGTCGCGCCATCCTGCTTGGCGAAATCGGAGGAAAAGACATTCAGCTCAAAGGCGCGGGCCCCACTCCTTTTTCTCGTCGTGGCGATGGCCGGTCAGCACTTGGACCGGTTCTCAGGGAATATCTTGTCTCCGAAGCAATGCACGCCATGGGCATTCCCACCACCCGCGCACTCGCAGCCGTTTTGAGCGGCGAGTTGGTGCTGCGCGAGCAGCCCGAAAAAGGTGGCATCTTCACCCGCGTCGCGAGCTCACACCTTCGGATCGGCACCGCACAATACTTCGCGGCCCGTGGCGACATCGACAGCCTTAAGGCGCTCGTTGATTACGCCATTCAACGTCACGAACCAGAGGCAAAAAACGCCTTCGAATTCTTCCAAAGCGTCATCAAAAAACAAGCCCGGCTCATCGCGCAATGGATGGGCGTCGGCTTTATTCATGGGGTTATGAATACCGACAATATGAGCCTCTCCGGCGAAACCATCGACTACGGACCTTGCGCTTTCATGGACCGGTTTAACCCTGCCCAAAAATTCAGCTACATCGATCAAAACGGTCGTTACGCCTATTCCAACCAACCCGGCATTGCCCAGTGGAATCTCACCCGTCTCGCCGAAGCCCTTCTCCCGCTCTTTGATGACGATCAGAATGAGGCTGTTAAATTAGCCACAGCTGAGCTTGAAAAATTTCCCGATCTTTTCAAGGAGGTGCACCTTGAAATTTTCTCTAAAAAAATCGGCCTGCCCAAAAACTATGACCGTGAGCTCGTTCAGGTCTTGCTAGATCTTATGGCTGCCCAAAAGGCCGACTTCACGCTCACTTTCCGCGGGCTCAGTAACGGACCTGAATCATTCCTCTCCAATTTTGAAAATCAGGAACCCGTCAAAGATTGGCTGGCAAGATGGAACGCTGCGGGAACTCCCGATGCATCACTCATGAAAAGTGTGAATCCTGCTTATATTCCGCGAAATCACCGTATCGAAGAAGTGATCAAGGCAGCAAAGATAGGCGATTTCCTCCCGTTTAAGGAGCTGAACCAAGTGCTTCAAAGCCCCTTCGCCGAACAGGATGGTCGCGAAGATTACCAACAATCACCAGCACCTGAAGAGGTTGTTTGTCATACTTTTTGCGGAACCTGAAAAACATTTTCGATCAGTTGCCACAGACGGTATTTTGTCTGCTAAGGTCCGCCCGTGAACGCCGAAAAACAGCGTCTTCAAGAAGACCGTGACCGCACCTACAACTGGAAACGCTGGGGACCCTACCTCTCCGAGCGCCAGTGGGGAACCGTTCGCGAGGATTACTCAGACGATGGAAACAGCTGGGATGCTTTCAGCCACGACGATGCCCGGCGCCGGGCTTACCGTTGGGGCGAAGACGGCCTACAAGGGTGGTGTGATCGGAAATGCCGCCTCTGTTTCTCAATCGCACTTTGGAACGAAAACGACACCATTCTCAAGGAGCGACTTTATGGGATGACCGGCCATCAGGGCAACCATGGTGAGGACGTCAAAGAGATCTATTTCTACAAGGACAGCACACCCACCCATTCCTACACAAAAGCTCTATACCGTTACCCCCAAAATCGCTATCCCTACAGCAGGCTTTGGCAAGAAAACGAGCGTCGTGGTCGCGAGGAAAGTGAATACGAAATCGAGGACACCGGCGTCTTCGACGAAGATCGCTTCTTTGACATCGTTCAAGAAGTGGCCAAACGTACCGATAACGATATTTTTTGGCGTATCACCGCCACCAATCACGGACCTGATGACGCTCCTCTCCATCTCCTCCCCACTGTTTGGTTTCGAAACACCTGGCGGAAGGGTACTGGCGAGGAAGCAGATCTAACCAAGCCCTCCATCAAGCTGGAAGGTGATCACCTCAAACTCTGGCAGGAAGAATTGGGAGACTTTGAATTTCACGCCCGGTCCGAGGGGCTCGAGCAAGCTTGGCTGTTCACCGAGAACGAAAGTGATAACAAAACACTCTTCGGAACCGAGAACCATGCCGAGCATCTGAAGGACGCTTTTCACAAATTGATCATTCAAAAAGATGAAGCGGCCGTCGCCCCGAAACAACACGGCACAAAATCAGCGGCACACTTTATTGCCATGATTCCCGCCGGGGAAACCATCACCGTCACCTGCCGGCTCAACTCATCCGACTCGGAAGCATCGGGACTCGATGGCGCGGACGAAGTTTTCGCACAACGAATCAAGGAAGCTGATGAATTTTACGAAGCCATCATTCCGGAAACCGCCGAACCGGAAGAGCGTCAGGTTTTTCGTGAAGGCTATGCCGGCCTTTTGTGGACCAAGCAGTTCTACTACTACATCATTGATGACTGGTTAAAGGGAAGCAAAGACTCCCCCCGCCCCGAAGACGTGTGGAAGTATGGTAGAAACAGCGCCTGGAAACATCTCTACGCCCGGGACATTCTCTCAATGCCCGACAAATGGGAATACCCTTGGTTTGCCGCATGGGACACGGCTTTTCACATGATCCCCTTCGCAGCAATCGATCCGGACTTCGCCAAGCACCAGCTTTTACTCTTCCTTCGAGAATGGTACATGCATCCCAATGGCCAGATTCCCGCCTACGAGTGGAACTTCTCCGATGTCAACCCGCCGGTCCACGCCTGGGCCGTCTGGAGGGTTTACAAAATCGCAGATGAAAAAGGAAATCGAGACCTCCTCTTCCTCGAGCGGGCATTTCAAAAACTGCTCTTGAACTTCACCTGGTGGGTCAACAAGAAGGACAACGAAGGCCGCCACATTTTTGGAGGAGGATTCCTCGGTCTGGATAACATCGGAATCTTTGATCGCTCGCACGGGCTTCCCGGGGGAGGAAAACTCAACCAGGCAGACGGAACCGCATGGATGGCATCCTTCTGCATCACGATGTTGTCAATCTCATTGGAGCTCGCCCAATCCCGACCCGCTTACGAGGATATCGCCTCAAAATTTCTCGAGCACTACATCGAGATCTGCGATGCCATCAACACCCTCGGTGGCAGTGGCCTCTGGGACGAAGAAGATGGATTTTATTACGACCAACTCGTCGGTGATGACGGAAAGTCCATTCCGCTCAAAACCCGTTCACTCGTCGGACTGCTCCCCATCATGGCGACAACCGTTCTGAAGCAATCCCAGATTGATAATCTTCCGGGATTCAAAACTCGGATGGAGTGGTTCCTCAAAAACCGACCCGACATCATGAAGTATGTCAAATTCAAGCACATCGATGGTGTCAAAAACCCCGACCGGTGGCTCATCTCCATCCCGAACGAAGACAAGCTCCGTGCTACTCTCACCCGGATGCTTGACCGCAATGAATTCCTCTCCGACTTCGGCATCCGTTCTCTCAGCAAGGCACACCGCAAAGAACCTTTCCGATTTGAAACGAACGGCCAAACTTACGGCGTTGAATACACTCCGGGGGAATCGACCACCGAGATGTTCGGGGGCAATTCCAACTGGCGGGGACCCATTTGGTTCCCGACTAACTTCGTCCTGATTGAAGCTCTCGAACGCTACTACTATTTTTATGGGGATGACTTTACCATCGAGTATCCAACCGGGTCCGGCAAGGAAGCGACACTCCGCGAGATTTCAATCGATCTTTGCGATCGACTTATCAAGCTCTTCATGCGTCGACCGGACGGCTCCCGTCACTTCGTGGGAGTACATCACCCTCACCGCGGTAACCCGCTTTGGGATGACCACATTCTCTTCCACGAGTATTTCCACGCTGAGACCGGCAAAGGCCTCGGAGCCTCGCACCAAACCGGCTGGACTTCCTTGGTCGTCCGCTTAATTCGGGAGCGCCACGAGAAGCTACGCCACTTTGATGGAGAGGGCGCGTGATCAAGAAATGGAAAAGTTGGTCAATCTTGTAACGGCCAACGAGACCTTCTCAGTGAATCTTGGCACTCCTAAGAAGGGAAAGAAGAGATGAACGAAGAAACAAAACTATTTTCTTCAACATCAAGTTGGCCGACAGACCTGCCTAGAAGGTGCGATTGTTACGGCAAAGAATACGACATCCGCTCTTCTCTGGAAATTGGGCCCGGAAAACTGGGACGTATACTTCGAAAAACCTCCCCTTGGATGACAGTTGTGATGCCCATAATGATCGTTGCAACCACACTCGAATTCCTCGGCATGGGCGGAAACGGAGCGATGATGTCCTTAGCCACCGCCATCGTCTTACCCTTCATTATTCTCTGGGTTGTAGGAGGCATACTCTCCCGGCAAAGCACGCCTTTCTTACGGGAAATGCGACAAGACAAAATACGTGAACCTTCCCAAGGTTATCGATAACCGTATTACCCGGGTTTCGGAATAACTCGACGAACGCCCTCTCATTGGAAAAACTTTTCGGCATGAAGAGACTCCTTCTTTTTCTCCTGCTTTCCTCCGCTCTCACTAAAGGTCAGGATAAGCCTAACGTGATCTATATCCTCGCCGATGACCTCGGCCTCGGCGATCTTTCGATTTACGGGCAAAAAAAATTCAAGACACCAAACATCGACCGCATCGGAACCGAGGGACTAAAATTTACCGCCCATTACTCCGGCAACACCGTCTGCAGTCCCTCTCGCGCTGTCCTCATGACCGGTCACCAACCCGGCGCGGTCTACCTTCGCGGCAATGTCACTGAAAACGAAGTCGCGCCTCTCGACCCCAAGCTTACTGTTCTCCCAGAGGTTTTCAAAGCAGCCGGATACAACACTGGTGCTTATGGGAAATGGGGGCTTGGCCATACCCACGTCACAGGCAATGCCAATCCACTCACTCATGGATTCGATGAGTTCGTGGGTTGGAAGAGCCAGATGATCGCCCACACCTACTACCCCACAACTTACGTCCACAACGGGAAGGAAAAGCAGTTGAAAAAAGGCGCCTACGTTCACGACATCATGATGAACCACGCCATGCAGTTCATTGAATCCAATGCCAAAAGCAAAACACCTTTCTTTTGCTATATCCCGACCGCCGTACCGCACGCTGCGATGCACGCGCCCAAAGAGCTTCACGCCAAATGGCGCAAAAAATACCCGCAATTTGACAAGATCACGGGTAAATACAAAATTCACCGCGGCGACGGAACTGAAACTGTTCCAGATGTCACCAATCCCATCGCAGGATTCGGAGCTATGGTCGAGAATCTCGATAATCAGATCGGTGACATCCTCGCCCTTCTTGATCACTACCAAATTGCCGACAACACTCTCGTCATATTCACCTCCGACAACGGGGCACACCGCGAAGGTGGGCACAATCCCGACTTCTGGAATTCCACCGCGTCCCTGCGCGGAATGAAGAGGGATATGCACGAGGGCGGCATCCGAACTCCAATGCTGGCCCGTTGGCCATTGGTCATTGATCCGGGTCGCACGACAGATCATGTCAGTGCCTTTTGGGATATCCTTCCGACCATGGCCGACCTCATCAAACAGCCAACGCCCGAGAACGTCGACGGCATCTCCTTCCTGCCCTTGCTGAAGGGCGAGGAGCAAAAGAAGCACGACTTCCTCTACTTCGAATTCTGCAAAGGCGATCAGCAAACCATTTTTTCTCAAGCGGTCCGCAAGGGAAAGTGGAAAGCCTACCGCCAGGCCCGGAAAAGCGGGGAAATGTCACCACTTGAAGTATACAACCTGGAAGACGATCCCTTCGAAAAGAAGAACCTGGCAGATGAGCAATCCACAATCGTCAAGGAGATGGCAGCGATCATCAACAAAGCCCACATCCCTTTGCCCAAATAGCCCGGAACAGAGATTTTCAGGCAAGTGTTTGGCTATCCCTCATCGATCCCAGTAAAAAATCGCCAAGAAAATCTCTGCCGGCGGATCGTTCTTAAATGGAAGCACCCCCTGACACTCAAAAGCGATGAACATTAGATTTTTTATCGGCCTTGCCCTAATCCTCCTCATAGGCGGAGCCATCATCGCCCTAAAAAAACACACCTTCCGAGAGAATCCGCCCCCTGCGGGACCCCGGACAACTAGCAACACCCCGGACCCAGGCTCGAAAAGAAGTTTCAAAAATATCGCGGACAAAAACCTTCAAACCCTCCAAGAAATTCCGAACCTAAATCTAAGTTCAGCTCCCACTTTTTCCAGCATCGAGTCTCGCACCAAACGCCTCACCATTGCACAAATTGAGGCCCTTCTCGACGAACATACCTCGCATGAGGGACTCGCCGGATGGCTACGCTCCGCTCTTTGGGCCGAACTTGGCAGGCGCAACCACCGCCGCTTGTTTGATAAACTTGTTGCCAGCCTGGCCGGAGGGCAAAGCGGCACCTCTTCATTCGCAACTGATCAGGCCCTCTTCGCTTTCCTACGCGGACGAGCTGAAA
>JBDNAG010000083.1:0-26044 GCA_039768565.1 Akkermansiaceae bacterium
CCCGAGATGGCTCCGAGCATCTCGAGTTCCATCTTCAAGGATTCGCGGGCGGGCGAAGCGGTCTTTTCTGATTTCCCACATGGAGTGAAGGTGGCGAACGCTGCCTCATCTTGCTCCCGTGTGAGCAAAGTAAGGACTGGCCTACCTCCTTCGCTCCTCAAAATTAATGGGTGCATCCAGCAGGACGTGGGCTTGTAAAACCACGGATGCCTTCCCTCTTCCACCGCTCGAAGCTGCCAACGACAGCGGTGATGTTCATCAAGAAAGACACAACGGGTCCCGGGAAAATGCTCAGGGAAGTCTTCCGCGAGCTGGTCAGACGAAGCTGGGATAGTATCGGTTTTGAAACGACCATCCTCCAACTTGATTACTCCCTCGCCTTCCCGACTCAGAAGATCCGCCTCTTCGGGCGATAAAATGACACCGTCATGACAGCATGTCGCCCGACACTTCGTCAACTCGCAGATAGGCAGCGGTGTTTCGAAGGCACTATGATCAATGGCGGCTTCGGCAAGCGATGAGGCAAGACCTCGAACCGTCTCCCGAAATATCGTCGTCGGCTCGGAAGGCAAAATCTAATGCGATTACTCGCCAGAATCGGCGTCCTTTTTTTCTTCTCCACCCTCTGGTTTGGCATCGTCGCCATCCTTCTTGTGCTCCGCATCGTCATCATGTCCTCCATGCTCGCCGTGCGCGGGGAAGAGATTGATGGTGTCGCTTGATTTCGGAGTCTCGGATTCCCACTCGTGACGTTCACAAGAACATAAACCGAGAGCAATCACTGCTGTAAGAACCGAAAAGACTTTCATAACGCACGTTGGATAATCGAGGCTGACGAAAATGGCAACCCCGCTTTTCACTCGAAAACTAGATAATCTGGCGGGTATCAAGGTAGGCGTTTGCCAGCGCGATCGGAAATTGCTGTGCCGTTTCATCCAGGGTCACAATCCCGTCAGCCTTGAGAGTGGCGAGAACGGCCTCCCGCTCGGACGCGTAATCGTGGGCCGCAAGGTAACCCAGCGCATCCTCGAAACTCACCAATTCCTTGTCCATCATCTCCCCTATCCCCATTTCCCGGAGACTCGCGAGCACGACGACATGTTTTTGACGTAGTCTCCTCAGGGGCTCACTGAGTTCATCGGAGTCCTCACCTCGCAGGTTTGTCATCACCACAACCATCGAACGCCGCTGTTGGTGCTTGAGGAGACGCTCGGCTGCTTCCGAAAAATCACTTGGAAAGGGCGAGGTTTCGTAATCGTAAAGGTGATTGAGCACCGTGGTCATGGCGCTGGCACCCTTGACTGGCGGAAGCCAGCGCTCCGTGCCTCCAAAACTAAGAATTCCAACCTGATCTCCCTGACGCAGTGCGACGTAGGAAAGGAGGAGCATTGAATTCAAACAATGATCAAACTGACTGATCTCGCCATCGATTGCCCGCATCCGGCGACCGCAATCGAGCATCAAAATGACCGACTGGTCCAGCTGCTCCTGAAAATCACGACTGATCAGGCTCTGCCGTTTTGAGCTCGCCTTCCAATCGATCTGGGAAAGTGAATCGCCCATTTGATAGTCTCGTAGCTGGTGAAAATCACGACTTAGTCCGGCGCGATTTTTTCGAATAATCCCGGTGTGCTCCTGCCGGTGTGCCATTGCCATCAAGGCGTAACTTAGAACCGGCTGATAATTGGGGTAGACTTTAACCGCACCCTCATCGCCCACTCTCACTAGCCGTGACCAAAGCCCCAGCAATGACGTCATCAAAACGTGGGTTTTCCCAAAGCCAATTTCTCCGCGTTCGGGAAGAGTAATTGGGTAATTTAGGTCAAGATAACCTTTCCCTTTAATCCAACCACGCCACGGGAAGGCCTCACATTCACAGTGATTCGGAATACCATCGAACACGCCAAGATGAAGTGGTCGACTGATTGGGTTGATAATTCTCAACTTCACCTCATCCTCGACTCCAACCGCCATACGCCCGGGAAAGATTCGCTCTACGCGGGGCGGTTTAAAAACAAAAGCGACAAGCGCATCGAACAAAACAACAAGCATTAAGATTCCGCCCGTGATTCCCCACCAACCTGAGACCGGAGGATACATCGAACCCGCCAAACCCATCAGAGTCCAGAGGATCAAAAGCGCAATGAGCGCACGCGTGGGGCGAAGTGGCATGACAGAAGGTTAAATCCTTGGAGCAACCACGGTCTCGAGAGAAGAACTCAATAGGTCGTCAACGTTTTGACCGCTGATCGCAACCTCCGGGGCAACTTGAACCCGGTGACGGAAGACCGGCAGCGAAGCTTGCTTAATGTCATCGGGCATCACGTAATTGCGGCCACCCATGATAGCGTAAGCTTTGGCAACCTGCACGAGGCTGATTGCACCACGTGTTCCAGCTCCGAGGCTCATACCGTGGGCTTCACGGGTGTGGCGGGTCAGGCGCAAAGCGTAGTCAACCACTTCAGGAACCACTTTGACCATCGCGGTCAGGCGCTGGGCTTCTATGATCGTAGCCGAATCACACACCTGCTCAACGCGGCGTGGATCGAGCCCCTTGGCACCCGGAGCAGAAGTCACGGCTGAGACCACCTGAAGTTCTTCGGCCATCGTCGGGTAATTGATAATCACCTTCATGAGAAAGCGGTCCAACTGAGCCTCGGGCAGCGGGTAAGTCCCCTCCTGCTCAATCGGGTTCTGCGTCGCAAAGCACATAAATGGTGGAGCAACCGGAAGCGACTCGCCATCAATCGTCACCTGCTGTTCCTGCATCACCTCAAGTAATGCAGCCTGGGTCTTTGCTGGCGCCCGATTAATCTCATCCGCCAAGAGAAGGTTAGTGAAAACAGGGCCCCGACGGGTTTGGAACGATTGGCTTTTTATATCAAAGAGTGTAAAGCCAGTAATATCCGAGGGCATCATGTCGGGCGTGAACTGAAGGCGGCCGAACTCACCACCAAAGGTGCTCGCAAGCGCAAGAACCATATGGGTCTTCCCCAAGCCGGGCTTGCCTTCCAAAAGAACGTGACCTCCGGCAAGAAGAGCCGCGATCATCTGGTTTACAGTATCGCCCTGTCCATAAACCACTTTTTGGATTTCAGTGCGTAAACTATTGGACAGGCGGCTGACCCCGCTGAGATCAGGAGAGGCTTCCGCCGGACTTGCCACCGAAGCAGGAGCCTCCGATGCGGGTTGGGAATAGGAATCATGTTCTGTCATCGTTTCAAAAGAGCTTGGAGTTTTTGCGCCACCTTTACGAGGTGGCCAGGATCTTTGGGAGGGTCAGTCGTTAGAGCCACGGCCACGTCATCGCGTGTTAAACCGGACTCTTCAGCCAATCGATCACAAAGGGTTTCGGGATCGCCTTGATTTTCCTTTTCGAGCCGGGCTCGAAGAGGTCGCAAGAGATACTCAAGTTGGCCCGACCGCCATAGGTAACGGGCTGAGGTGATCAGCGCCTTACCATAGGGTTGGCGTTTAATCGCATTGTCTTGAAGGACTGGACCAAAACGAGGAATCCGCATCCAGAGCCATGCGAAAAGGAGGAGGCAGCCTCCGATCACAACCATCCGGCCCTCCTTCCAAATTAGGCCAAAAAACGAATCCGACGAACCATAAAGAAACACGATTCTGCCATTCCCCCCGTATTCTTTTGCCAAATGATTTAAAAACTCGGCGTGATCTGCACGTGCCAAGTATGGATTACGGAAAGGCCTAGCGTGGGCGAGCACGATCACCTCACCTGCCCCATAAGTCGTTCCAATCATGCGGGAGCTTCCATCGGCATTGGGAATCCAATCCCAGCCATTCTCGATCTCCAATCCAACCTCACCTTCGAATTCGAGTCTGTGTCCGCCCCACTCCTCTCTGATTTGTGTCGTCTCCCAAGGCCGGGCAAGATGCCCCTCTCTCTCCGAGTCATCATCCATCACTTGATAAGAGTAGTCGCCTGAAGAAACCCCAAGCTCCTCAAAGACATGATCAAGACCGGTATACTCGCCCTCTTCCGGAGCGCCCATTCCGGATGAGGAATCAGTAAAATCATTCCGCTCAGGTTCTCCACCTTCAACAGTAAGAACCAGATTTCCTCCATTGGCCACCCACTCCAAAACCCGAATTCCCATCCCCCTCGTCTGCAAAAAGGAACCAGGCATTATGATGACCTGAGTCTCATAATCATAGTTCGACCAGGTCCGTGAGCTCTCGGCATCCCAACCCTGCTGATCGAGATATGTTTCAGCGGCCAAGTAGGGATTGATGCGCGCCTTCCCTGTATATCCCAGAGGAATCTCACCTACTTTCCTGCGATCTTCTTTTGGGTCGCACCCCGTCAGAAAGAGAAGGCCGATGAGCATGAGCCACCTCATGGGCGCCTCCTTTCCTGAAACGGCCAATTGCTCCACAGCTCATTGATCGTCTTGTCGTCCGGACGGCGACGCGCGTAGGCCTGTGAAATCCAGGCATTGGTTAGAATGGTAAAGTAAGAGGCATTGGCAGCCTCCCCCTTGGAAGAAACCCTGCGCAAGCAATCCATCTCAGTGTCACTCTCCTCAATCTCCACCAATTGACGAGTTACGAGAGAAGAAATTGCGCCTCGATAAAGAAGACCGAGTGCCTCCTGATATTGCCCGGCCTCCCATAGCTTGCGAGCCTCCGCCAGTAGGTTTGACGGGAGATTTTCAGGTTCCACATTCATTCCCGCCACGGTTGTCACCTTCTTACGTTCCTCTCCAGACTCCTTGGGATTCTTACGGAAAGCATGCAGATTGTTAATAATGACCCAAACCAATCCACCAACCGCGGCAATGACAATGCCCCAGAAAAGAAGATGTCCAACTCCCTCAAAAACGCCGGCTCCCACACTTGAATTTGAGGAACCCGAGGAATCACCGGCTTCTTCTTTCTCGTTCTCCTCATCCTCGTATATTCCGCGAGTACGCACCTGAAACTCATCCTGATCCAGAACCCGCTGGGCATCTTGATTGGCTTCCACCCGCACCGTTGAACCCAGCATCATGAGCCCCAGCAAAACGAGTCCGAGTCTCTGACCAAGCCCTTTAAACTTCAGCTCAATGTCCCAACCTTCCGTCCAAGTCCGCGTGTTGACATAAAGCCCAAATCCGGCGCCCGTGTAAAACCAGGCCACCACGGAAACTGCATTCAAATAAAACACCCCAAAAACCACCCATATCCATTTGGGCAGCAGATTTGATTCCCCTTCAAAAAATGCGTCCCATGTCAGGAACTCACTAATCTCTACACCCTCGGGCAACATCATGAGCACGAAATAAACCTGACTTCCACAGAGAAGAATTTCCATCAACAGGCAGATGAAGGTCAGACCAACGGCTGAACTCGAACTCCGATAGGATAGAATTTGATAACGAGCCTTGTAGCGGACGCCTTCCAATCCCTCAAGGTAGCGAATTGGAAGAACCAGCGATCGGCTCAAGGGTGAGCGATAAAACAAGAGTCCAATCACTACACACCAATAGATCACCGCAAAACCGGCCTTTGCGCTCACCTCATCACCATCATCCGAATGAAGAAACCACCCAACGGCAGTCAGCCCCAGCCCCATGAGCACCAAACCCTTATTTTTGAGCATCTCCTGGGGCAGCACCTTCATCGTTTCGCGCCAGGTGGGATGTTCACCAAAAAGACTCCGACTCAATGGATGAAGAGCAACACGTTCCCAAATTGGTTTTAACCACCAGATCAAAAACATGCCCCAGCCCACTGATTGATAAAAGGCCGCCAGGATTAAAATCCCGAGGGGAAAGACCGAGGCCATCCACCCTTTCAGAAGCGAAATGGAATGCTCACCCGTCAAGCGAACCCCCAGATCAATGGCTTCCCACTGGGTGCGGGGCCGGATTTCCGCCGTCACTTTTTCAAGCTCCACGATACCCCCTTCCCACGAACGCAAAGTAAAGGAGGTGCAATATCCAAAAACCAATACCAACCGTATACTTGATATTGGTATCAATAGGCTGGGCCGACCAAAAGCCTTCCACCACTGCTGCCAAAGCGGTCATGCAAGCACCACCAATGAGCAAGGGAAGTCCGTCACGACCGGCTCGGGTCAGAGCATCACCCCGACTTAGTTGCCCCGGAGCCAACAGAGCAAAGCCCATTTTTAGGCCAGCCATTCCAACGACTAACATTCCCAAAAGTTCAAAAGACGAGTGTCCCGCCACAAATTTCCAAAGCAACTCCGAGTCTCCAGCATATTCTACATACCCAACCACCGCGCCAAAATAGAGCCCATTATAGATAAGAAAAAATAGGGTCCCTATTCCAAAAAAGATGCCTCCTGCAAAAAGCCTAAAATCAATTCCCACATTGTTGTTTATGTAGTGGGCAAACATCATAAAATTCGATCCATGCTCTTGGCGTAAATGCTCCACACTATCGGCATCCTTGCCGTACATACCCTCGATGCTCGACATCGCCTCGGCACCGAGCAGTGCTTGCACCCACTCGATCTCTTTGTCAGCCGACCACCACATCGCAAAAAAGGGCACCCAAAAGACAAACGAAACCACCGCGAAGAGTTTCCACTCCCGACGAAAAGCAGCTGGAAAAGTGCCTAGAAAAAAACGAATTAGACCTTCTCCAAACGCTCCTCTTTTTCGATGGATTTGACGATAACCTCGAATCGCCAAGCCATTCAAACGGTCGCAGATGCGGTGCCCAAACATGCGATACTGTGCCAATGACAGGTCGTAACAAATCTTGCGAAATCGCGACGGGACCTTGTGGCCGTCTACGGTCGGCTTTCTGCCTTCGGAACTTCCCAACTGCAATTCAAAGGTTTGCCAATCGGAGGCATTCTTGTTTTCAAATTCCTGCCGATTCATCGTTGTTCCTCCAGCCAGTGTGCCATGCCCATTAATTTCGAAACCCCCTTGGGTCCAACTTCGCCGGTCACCTTTTCAAGATGATTGGCCAATTCCACGCGACGTGCTTCAGACCATCCACCACTTCGATAGCGAAACGAAAGAATCGCAGCTTCCTCTTCCCGACTCAAAGTCAAATTCACCGGCACCTTTTCCAGAGGAGGAGGTCCGGGAATGACGGGGTCAATACGGGGCTTCGAGTAAACCACAAGGGTCCCGGCCGCCAAATCTCCCAATCGCTGAAAACGCGAATTAAAAAAAACAATCAGCGGCATAAACGGCAGCATCACTTCCACGCCCCTAATGAAATTACGAATCATAGAAGCTCCCATCGTAATCCCTCCCCCGGCCTGATTTACAACACGCAAACCAAGTGCCCGTTTCCCAACAGTTGCGCCCCACGGGCTGATCTCGAAAAATACGTGGTAAAACCACCAAATCACAAAAAAAGAGAGAAGGAAAAAACCTTCCGCCACGTTCTCGCCCATGATTGGAAAAACAAAATTGAATATTAAATTCAATAACATGAGAGCGATCACTTCGATCACCAGATCAAGAAGCCACGCTATCAGGCGCAAGAAGGGACCCGCAGTCCGAAGATTAATTTCTATCCCCTCGGCGAGTTCCACCGCCTGGAGTGTGTCGATGCGCCGTTTTGAACCTGCCATCTGGTTTATCTAAAAAGCTAACGGGCCAAAACAGGACGTAAAGCCCCCTTTTAATCAGGGAAGACAATGGCTCTTTTACCATCAATAATTGTGCGATCATGCACATGATAGCGAATCCCCCTCGCTAAGGCAGATCTCTCGCAATCGCGCCCAAGTCGAACTAAATCGAGCACGCTATGGTGATGCTGGACCCGTTCAACCTCCTGCTCGATGATGGGACCGGCATCGAGTTCCCCGGTTACATAGTGACAAGTGGCACCAATAAATTTCACCCCTCTTTCATAGGCTTGTCGATATGGATTAGCGCCAATGAAGGCCGGAAGAAAACTATGGTGAATATTTATCATCCGACCGCTGTATTTCTCGCACATCCACGACGGCATGATCTGCATAAAACGGGCAAGCACGACCAGTTCAACTTCCTGCCCCTCAAGAAGAGATTCAATCTCTCGAAAGCCAGATTCCTTATTCTCCTCCATTTCAATATGATGAAACGGCAATCCGGCGTTTACCGCCATCTGTTGACAATCCGCTCGATTGCCAATCACCGAAGTAATTTCAATCGGCATCTCGCCAAGCTTTGTTCGCCAGAGGATTTCGTTGAGACAATGATCTGTCTTCGTGACCAGAACCGCCGTTCGCATCTTGTAAGGTAACCGGCGAAAGTGCCATTCAGCTTTAATAGCACGCCCCAAAACCTCAAAGCTCGCAATAAAATCTTCGATTGGAACCTCAAGACTCTCTGTGTCAATTTCGAGACGAGCATAGAACACCCCGCGCTTTTGCTCAACAAACTGATTAAATTCGACCAGGTTCGCACTAAATTCGGAAGCATGACTGGCAATCCTTGCCACCAAGCCATGCTTGTCAGGACAAGTGAGTTTCAGAATAAGACCTTCGCGCATGAACGCTCCATGCACCAATACGTATGAGAATTCAAGCCAGACAAATAAAAACCGATTACACACCCGCCCCAACTATCTTCCTTGATTCAATAGCAAGCGAAACTACGGCGAGCTCTTGCGTTACTTAGACAAACCCTTCACGTGGGCCTTGGCAATCGCGAGAAAGTCCTGGACGACCCCTTTTGGCTTCCCCTGATACATCGCCCCAATCACCAATGGGGGAAAATCGTTTAATATTAACGGCTTCACGCCTTTAGGCGAGGGAAGCCCCGGTATGAAAATGCCTATCCCCACTCCAAATCCACGCCCTACAAAATCACGAACAACATCGGTCGAATTAACCTCAACCGAGACCGGCCAATTCACCTCATTCCGATCAAATTCCTTCTGAAAAAGCTGTTGTAAGACCTCGTTGGGAGGCAAGCCAATCATAGGTTCCTTTCCGATGAATCCTGATTTTGAATATGGATCCTTTTCCAGAAAGTCCCTCCATGATTTAGCTCTCGATTTGGACGGAACCCAGAGAACCGTCGGGATTTTCAGCAAAGGTTCAGTTTTCAAGCCTTCTGACATTTTTCCGCCAATCACCCCGATAGCAATATCAGCTTGCTGGGAAGTTACCAGTCCATGAACATCGGACGGCGCCACTTCCCGCAGCGATAACTTAAGATTCGGCTCATTCTTCTTGAGCGTTTCCAGACAATCCGGAAGATGATTCCTAAGCGCCGAGGCTGTGGCAGCGAGCCGTAAATGTCGACCTTCCTCGCCCCTAAGTTTTTCCTCCAGATCTCCGAGACGCGAAAAAAATGGGTAGATGTAATCATAGAGTTCCTCTCCCGCCGGAGTAAGTGCAAAGGGCCGACGATTAAACAGCTTCACCCCAAGCTTGTCTTCCAGTTGAAGAATTTGCCCGCTCACCGCTGGCTGCTGAATCCCATAAGGCATCTTTCGCACAGCGGCGGTAATTCCTTCAAACTTTGCCACGAAGTAAAATAGCTCGAGATGATGAATGTTCATTTTCGAAATTCTAGCTACCCTTTCCATCATTTCAATCAATGTTTTCAATCAATGTATCAATAAAAAAGCAATCTCCATTCCTGCCATTCTGTCACCCATGAACCCACTGGCTGAACGCGTCCACTTTATCGCGTCCGAGCTTACGCAACTCCACGCCACCGTCAAACGGTTGGCAGATACCATCTCAGGCTTAAAACAAGAAATTATGAATGAAGAGGTCTTCAAAAGACCTTCTCCAACTTCTCATCTAGGACTGACACCACCACCATTGCCGGCACAACTTCCTGAACCCATCGAGGCGAGTGAACTGACTCCTATCTCAGCCCAACCAAATCTGGTTTTGAACGGAGCGACTTCAGAATCAGTCGAAGAAGTCGAGGTTACAGCGCCAAGCCCGCAAAACTCAAAACAGAGTTTGCCGGTCTCAAAATGCATCTCGGACAGGTTTGGTCTGTGCGCCTTGGAATTGTTTTACTCACCACGAGATTTGTTTTCCTCAGTCGATACACTTACGATTCCTGCGTTCGTGACCTCAGTCCGGGATTACGCCTCTCCATGATGTATCTCCTTTCATTCTTTATCACCGGAGCCGGGCTCTTCTGCGAACGATGGAAAAACAACTTGAAAGGCTATGGCCGAATCGTCGCTGCTTCTGCATCATTGGCCTAATTCTCCTCGTCTGCAGCCTAGGGCATCTCATGCTGATCGGCTTGGGCAAACTTGATCCCCTTCCAGGCATTCTAAGCTTCATGACTCTGGGCGACGGACTTCTTAGCCTCGGATTTATTTACAATCGTTAGCAAGATCGCTTGAAACAAATTCTCTAACGGGAAAGATCCAATCCATGCGAGTTGTTCTGCAAAGAGTGAGTGAAGCTTCAGTCAAGGTTGCGGGAGATCAAATCTCGAAAATCGGAGAAGGCTTTCTCATTCTTCTTGGAATCGAATCCAGCGACGATCAAAGCGATATCGATTGGTTGGTGCGAAAGATTCTAAACATGCGGATTTTTGATGACCACAATGGGAAAATGAACCTTTCACTTCGGGACAGAAACGGCGAAGCCCTGATCGTTAGTCAATTCACCCTCCACGCTTCGACTAAAAAAGGAAATCGCCCAAGCTTCATCAAGGCTGCGCGTCCCGAAATCTCGGAACCTCTTTATGAGTCATTTTGCGAATACTTTTCTCAGGAACTTGGACAACCAGTTGGTCGGGGTGCTTTCGGAGCAATGATGGAAGTGTCCCTCATCAACGATGGACCTATCACCATCACCATGGACTCGCGGAACCGCGAATAGCTTACTTTTTCAAGCGAACCGAAGTTCCACAATAGATACAGCGGAACCAATTAAAAATCAGCATCTGCAAACTGGTTGGGAGAATGTAACCTAAAATCGGAATGTGGTGGGCTTTCGGATTTCGTCGACAAGACTTTGGCTGAAACAGCGGTTGCCCGCAGACTCGGCATTTCATTGGCCGGGCAAACATCAAATTCATTAAGCCTACGATCACCAGGGCAGCCGGAACAGCTGCGGACCATATTACTAGTTCATGATAGTCCTTGAGAAAAACAAGCGCACCTCCGGCCAGGAATGAAAGCGGAAACAGGATAATCGTTAGCATACTCAGAAATGCACCGAGCCTCACCCTACCCGGTTGCGGATGTAAAACCCCGCGAATATAGCCCCGTGAATGAACCTTTTTACCCTCGTTAATTTCCGGAGTTGCCGTTTTGCGAACATCAAAACTGGCATTTCTCTGCAACGGCTCAACCTTAGTTTTATCCGGCTTCGAAGAAAAATTTTCAACATCCCCCCTCGAAATCTGCGTCTGCAAAGATGTCTTGGGTGTGATCTCGCGGATCGTTGCCTTGATCTCAGCCGGCTCTGCATCGATATTTCGAACTTGTTCTTCGTAGAGTTCCCGTTCCTCAAGGAACTCATCCATTATAGGAACATCCCCAACTCCGATCTCATTCTTCATGATGTTCTCTTTACTCACGGGGAAAGCTTTCAGAACTTCGATGGGAACTAATTCCACGACCTCGCTGAGTCGCCCTACGAGGGGGCCGTCCACTTCGCTCAGATTATTCCGAGCCGCCTCGATCCATCCGATCAGAAGATCCAGATTCGGGAGCTGGTCAATCAGCTTCAAATGAGAATTTGCATGCTCCATTTCCTCCAACAAAGTTCCCGGATCGCTCTGGGCAAGAGCCCAGGATGTTTCAACGCCAACCGCACCAAGCAGCTCCACACCGCTATCACCCACACCCTGAATTTTAAGTAAATCAACCACGTAATTTTCTGGAAAAGTATAAACACGATTCGAGCTAAGGCTCCAACCTAAGATTTATTTATGTGAGATTTGTGTGCATTTCCTGAAGTTGCGCTAACTTCCCCTCCCATTCGGCAAGGCGCTCTCGCTCAACCGCTACCACTTCCGGCTTGGCATTTGCGACGAATTTTTCATTCCCCAGCTTGCCCTTTGACTTCCCGACTTCCCTCTGAATTTTCTCGATTTCCTTATCAAGGCGGGCTTTTTCAGCCTCCACATCAATTAACCCATCAAGCGGCATAAACAAATCTCCAGCTGCCGTCACCGCACCAGGCGTGCCCTGCTCCGGGACATAATCCGCATCCCGGGCGACACCTTCCGCACCCACTAGGAGAGCCAACGTCCCAGCTTCTGCCTCCAGCCACAGAGGGCCGGTCTTAGCGACAAATCGAACATCTTTGCGGGCCGCGAGACGATATTCTGCCTTCAGATTACGCAGTTTTGCTGCCGTTTCATAGACAGCCGCCGCTTGCTCGCAGCCCTCGGAAATCTTGCTGGCATCCACTCCATCCAGCAGTCCGGAGACAGGAAGTTCCTGCTCCATTACAAACTGCCCTTCGGCAATGTAACCCATTCGCAGGCTCAATTCTTCAGTTAGATGCGGCATGTAAGGGTGCAGCAACTGAAGATAACGAGCCATGACGGAATCAAAGACACCGAGCGTTGTCTCGCGCTGGGCCTCAGTGGCTTCGTCACGAAGATCCCCTTTCACCGCCTCCAGGAACTTGTCACAAAATTCGCTCCACAAGAAATCGTAGAGTTGTTGACCAACTTCATTGAATCGATAATCGGAATACGCCGACTCTTGGTTTCCCGCCAACTCATCGCACTTCGACAGAATATTAAGGTGATATGGTCTCAACGTTTCGCACTCCGATGGCTTAAACGTCACCTTGGAATCACTCCCGGCCATACGACGGAATCGGCAGGCATTATAAATTTTGTTGGCAAAGTTTCGCCCTTCCTCGACCTGCGCCTCATCAAAACGGAGATCTGCGCCAATCGGAGCAGTCCGCATCAGACCAAACCGCAGCCCATCAGCCCCATACTTTTCCATCAAATCGATTGGATCAGGTGAGTTCCCGAGCGACTTGCTCATCTTCCGCCCCTGAATATCCCGGATGATCGAAGTGAAAAACACATTCTTAAACGGAAGTTCCCCCTTGAACCGGTATCCAGCCATGATCATACGGGCGACCCAGAAGAAGATAATATCCGGTCCCGTCACCAAATCAGTCGTCGGGTAGAATTTCTTCACCAAATCAGATTCCTCGTCCAAATTCTGCATCGTCGCAAATGGCCACAGCCATGAGCTAAACCAAGTATCGAGTACATCGTTATCCTGCACCCAATTTTCCGGATCCGAAGGTGGCTCGGCACTCACATGAAGATCGCCAGCACCCAAATTATCGAGTGTCAGCGACTCCGCCTCTTGCAGCGCCTCAACTTTTTCCTTCCGATACCAAACCGGAATCCGGTGTCCCCACCAAAGTTGTCTTGAAACACACCAGTCTTGGATCCCGTCCATCCAGCTTGCGTGGGTCTTTGCCCAACGCGCCGGACGGTAATCAATTCCACTGTCGGCAACGGCTTTCGCGGTTTCTTCGGTCGCAGGATACCTCAAAAACCACTGCATCGAAATCCGAGGCTCGATAGGAACATCAGCGCGCTCCGAAAATCCGACATTATTCTCATGCTCCTCCACTTTGATGAGCAGCCCCATTTCATCCAACATCGCAGAAGCCTTCTTCCGCGCCACAAAACGATCCAAGCCATCGAGCTCGGGAACCTCCGGACAGTTCACAGTAGCATCCGCATGAAAAACATCAATGATCTCGAGATCATTACGGACCCCGATCTCGAAGTCAGCTTTGTCGTGCGCAGGCGTAATTTTTAACGCACCCGTTCCAAACTCCGGATCCACATGATCATCCGCCACCACCGGAATTTCCGCTGCCGGGAAAGGCCGCTTCACGAGCTTACCAACGTATTTACCATAGCGCTCATCCTTGGGATTCACTGCCACCGCCACATCGCCCATCAGCGTCTCAGGCCGCGTCGTCGCCACCTCCAAAAACTTCCCAGGCTCTTCCACCAACTCATACTTCATGTAGTAGAGTTTCGAATTCTGCTTCTTCGGGATTACCTCCTCGTCGGACAAGGCTGTTCGCGAAACAGGACACCAGTTCACCATCCGCTTCCCGCGATAGATCAGTCCGTCA
Source organism: Akkermansiaceae bacterium (assembly GCA_039768565.1). GTDB lineage: Bacteria > Verrucomicrobiota > Verrucomicrobiia > Verrucomicrobiales > Akkermansiaceae > SW10. Next base: position 14,045 of record JBDNAG010000083.1, read on the forward strand.
TTAAAGAGATCCGCGAAGACTTTTGAAACCCACTTTGAATAGTCCGGGTCCATCGTGAACCGCTCCCGGCTCCAATCACACGAACAACCCAACCGCTTCAGCTGTTTAATAATTATACCACCGTGCTTCTCCTTCCAATCCCACACCTTCTCAAGGAATGCCTCGCGCCCGATATCGCGACGTGTCTTCCCCTCCTCGTCGCGCAATTGTCGCTCGACCTTTGTCTGCGTCGCAATCCCAGCGTGATCGGTACCCGGAAGCCAAAGCACCTCACTGCCCTTCTGCCGTGCCCTGCGAGCCAAAATGTCCTGAATCGTATTATTCAAAACGTGACCTAAATGCAAAATCCCGGTCACATTCGGTGGAGGAATCACGATTGAATACGGTGGCTTCTCCGAAGAAGGATCCGCTTCAAAACACTTGGCATCAAGCCAGGCCTGATACCAGGACTTCTCAACTTCAGTGGGCTCGTAGGCTTTGGGCAATTCAGACATCGCGGTATTCCCCTAACCGACCCCAACCCCGCAAGCAAGCCTCGCTCCAACCTAAAAGTCCAAATCCCCCTTCTCATTTACTCCCAAAATGACATCTTCTTCTCACCTTGCGATCGATCATCCTACTTCTCACAGCCTTCCCGCTCTCAGCCCAAGACCCTGCCCGAAACTACTTTTTCGGCGACTCTCTCTCCGACACCGGAAACATTGCCAGCATTATTGGAATCGGCTCTGGATATCCCGGAGAAAGCTTCACTAACGGCACCACTTGGGTCGGATACTTCGATCCCAGTGCCAAGCTCCTCCTCGAAAGCCTTTCTTCTGAAACCCAACTTCTCAGCCTAGCCACCTCAGTCGACCTTTCGGCAGGAGCAGCCACCACCAGCACTGTCCTAAACCAACAAATTCAGGCCCTCTTTCTTCCAGCCACGGCCGACCACCGCGCCAATGCCAACGACCGCGCCTTCATTTGGGCCGGCGGAAACGACTTCCTCCCACTTTTTGAATCCGGCACTCTTCTTAATCCCGCAGCCGTCGCGACCACCACCTCTTCTGTTCTCCAAAACCTCACCAATTCCGTCACGGCCCTCGACGCTGCGGGCCTACCTCATATTGCCGTCGTCTCAACAATCAACCTTGGCCTCACTCCTAGCGGCGCGGGGCTCCAGGAGAAAGGCGCCCTTATCACCACATCTCTCAACTCCAAACTGAAGGACAATCTCCGCAGCCTACCCCTCTCCGCCAATCTACTCTGGATCGACTCTGATGCCTTCCTAAACGACGCCGTCTCCGATCCCTCCGCCTACAATTTCATCAACACCACCGACCCCATCGCCCCCCAGGCCTCCGATGGAATCCCTTCAGGTATCCCCTTCGAAAAACAATCCGACTACCTTTTCTACGACGACATCCACCCCAGCACTGCCGCTCATAAGCAATTTTCCCGCTTCGTTACCAATCACCTCACCCTCTCCTCCGAAGTTTCCGACCTTAATCTTGTGACCGACTCCGCGCTCACACTCGATGACAACTTTGGCTTTGAGAAAACCAAGCTCACGGCCGGCCAGAGCGATTTTTCCTTCTCAGGATTCCACTCAGAAAACGAAACCAGCCAGACCCGACGCCAAACCACCGGCATTCGCTCCGACCTTGACTACGCAATCTTCAACAACTTCCTCGTCGGCGGAGAGTTTTTCCATGCCGATGGGAACGCGGGCCGCACCAAAATCCTATCCATGGGCTTAGGCCTCGATGCCACCTATCGTGGAACTTTTAACAATCGCCCCGGCCTCGAGTGGGAGACCGGTTTCGGCGCCGGTTTCACGTGGGGAAACATGACCCGCGACTATGATCTCGGCAATCTCGAAGCCAACAGCGATCAGGACACCTCCGTCTTCACCATTCATGCCGCGATGCGCAACATGAACTGGAAGATCGGATCCGTCCCCGTCCGCTGGGAAATCGGCCTTAAGCAACGCTTCGTCAACCGTGGCAGCGCCAAGGAATCCGACGCCGCCAGCCTCAACCTGAGGTATGAATCAGAAACACTGAGCACTACCATCGTTAATCTCGAACTCGGATTCGCTCTGCACTCTACCCTCGATCTTGAATTCTCCCTAAATCCTACCCTCGCGCATTCCGGGGGAGAAATCACCGCCCACCAAAGAGATGGACTAGCGACTTTCCACACCTCGGACGACTCAGGCTACGACCTCCACACTGCCCGTGCCTCGCTCATCTACCGCCCTGACAACACGACCTCAATCAGCGCCGGAATCATCGCCGGACAAGACAGCCTGTGGTTCGCAAACCTAGGCTTCGGACTCCAATTCTAGGCAACCTCGCCTGCGAATCATTCATGAGGCAGCCAACATCTGCTCTCCTCCACCACTCCACGTGAGGTCTTAGGGCGGCAAAAACCAACTTTCGTCAATTCCGTAGTTGGCTCTTCCTTCCCCAAAACCCTAACCTCTGCCCACACAACTTTCGTCCATGTCCACTCAACAGAAACTCCTTGTCGCCAATCGTGGTGAAATCGCCATCCGTGTCTTCCGCGCCGCCACCGAGCTCGGCCTTCGCACCGTCGCCATTTATGCCGAAGAAGACCGATTCTCGCGCCACCGCTTCAAGGCCGACGAATCCTACCAACTTGATAAGTCCAAAGGCCCTGTCGGAGCCTACCTCGACTACGAAGGCATCGTCGCTCTCGCTAAATCGAAAGGCGTCACCCTCATCCACCCCGGCTACGGATTTCTCTCGGAAAATGCCGACTTCGCCCGCGCCTGTGCCCGTGAAGGTATCACTTTCATCGGACCATCGTCCGATCTTCTTGGCTCCATGGGGGACAAGACCGCCGCGCGCGCTCAAGCCATCGCTGCCAACGTGCCGGTTCTCCCGGGCACCGATGACGCCATTTCCGATCCCGATCAGGCCCTCACTGTCGCTCACGAAGTCGGGTTCCCCCTTATTATCAAGGCCGCCTTTGGTGGCGGCGGTCGCGGCATGCGTATCGTCGAAAAACCCTCCGAGCTCCAGGCCCGCCTCAAGGAAGCTCAGGAGGAAGCCCTAAACGCATTCGGAAACGACGCAGTCTTCCTCGAGCGATACATCAAGCGCGCCAAGCACATCGAAGTTCAGATTCTTGGCGACCAACACGGAAACGTCGTCCACATGCATGAACGCGATTGCTCCGTTCAGCGTCGTTACCAAAAAGTCGTTGAAATCGCCCCCTCCATCGATCTCGAAGGCAACCTTCGAAGCGAACTCTGCCTCTCCGCCGCAAACCTCGCCCGCTCCATCGGATATGACAATGCCGGCACCGTTGAATTCCTCTACGACATCGATTCCAAAGAGTGGTTCTTCATCGAAATGAACCCCCGCATTCAGGTCGAGCACACCGTCACCGAGTGTGTCACCGGGATCGACCTCGTTCGCTCACAAATTCTCGTCGCCCAGGGCAGAAAACTTCACGAACCCGAGATCGGCATCCCCGCCCAAGAAGACATTCCCTGCAACGGCTTCGCCATCCAGTGCCGCATCACCACCGAAGATCCTGAAAAAGGCTTCGCTCCCGACTACGGACGTATCACCAACTACCGCTCCGCCGCCGGTTACGGCATCCGCCTCGACTCAGGAAATGGCGACGCCGGAGCCGTCATCACCCCTTACTATGACTCGATGCTTGTAAAGCTCACCGCCATGGGCCGTGACTTCGAGACCGCCTGCCAGCGTATGGACCGCGCCCTCCGCGAATTCCGTATCCGTGGCGTTAAAACCAACATCCCCTTCCTTGAAAACGTCATCGAGGACAAGACCTTCCGCTCGGGTGATGCGCACACCAAGCTTATCGACTCCCAGCCCAGCCTCTTCGAGTTCGTCCCCAAGCGCGACCGCGCAACCAAGCTCCTCAACTATCTCTCCGACATCACCGTCAACAAAAACCCCGGAGCCAAAAACTGGACCCCGGTCAAGCCGTTCCCCCAGCCCCGCATCCCAAGCAGCCAGCCCAAGGTCGACTTCAAAGGCTCGCGCGAAATTCTCCTAGAAAAAGGCCCCGAAGGCTTCGCCGAGTGGATCAAAAACGAAAAGCGCCTCCTCGTCACCGACACCACCATGCGTGACGCGCACCAGTCCCTCATCGCGACCCGCATGCGCACCTACGATATGCTCGCCATCGCCGAGGCCTACGCCAACCGCACCCCGAACCTCTTCTCAATGGAAATGTGGGGCGGCGCCACTTTCGACACCTCCATGCGCTTTCTGAAGGAGGACCCATGGGACCGCCTCCGCCAGCTTCGCGAAAAAATTCCCAACATCTGCTTCCAGATGCTCTTCCGCGGCTCCAATGCCGTCGGCTACTCGAACTACCCCGACAACGTCGTCGCCGGATTCGTTAAGCACGCCGCCGATGCCGGCATGGACATCTTCCGCATCTTCGACTCCCTCAACTACCTTCCCAACATGAAGGTCGCCATGGAAGCTGCCCGCGAACATGGTAAAGCCGTCTGTGAAGCCGCCGTCTGCTACACCGGTGACATCACCGACCCCAACCGCGCCAAATACTCACTCCAATACTACGTCGATAAAGCCAAGGAGCTCGAGAAAATGGGCGCGCACATTCTTTGCATCAAAGACATGGCCGGCCTCGCTCACCCCGCCGCCATCTCCAAGCTTGTCTCCACCCTCAAGCAAGAGATTGCCATCCCCATCCACTTTCACACCCATGACACCAGCGGACTCAATGCCGCCTCCATCATGGCTGCCTCCGATGCCGGAGTGGACATCGCCGACATGGCCCTGGCCTCAATGTCCGGCTCCACCTCCCAGCCGAACCTTAACTCCGTTAACTCAGCCATGAGCGGAAACGAGCGCCAACCCGGCCTCGACTCAGACACTACCAACGAGCTCTCCGACTACTGGGAAGAAATCCTCACCCACTACGAGCCCTTCTACTCCGCCCCCCGCAGCGGTACCGCCGAAGTCTACCTTCACGAAATGCCCGGCGGGCAATACACCAACCTCAAGGAACAAGCCAACGGCATGGGCCTCGGCCACCGTTGGCAGGAAATCGCCCACACCTACGCGGATGTGAACCAACTCTTCGGCGACATCGTCAAAGTCACCCCGTCCTCGAAAGTCGTCGGTGATATGACCATGCTCCTCGTCACGCAGAACCTCAAAGCCGACGACCTCCTCAACGGCGCCGCCCCCGCCATGGACTTCCCTGAGAGTGTCATCGACATGCTCTCCGGAGGACTCGGCCAACCCGATGGCGGCTGGCCCAAGGAAATCCAAAAACTCGTCCTCGGCGACAAAGTCCCCGTCACTGTCCGCCCCGGCGAACTTGCAGCCCCATGTGATCTTGACGAAACAAAAGCCGCTGTCAGCAAAGAATTCGGCCGTCCCGCCACCGACGATGACCTTTACAGCCATCTTATGTATCCACAGGTCTTCGCCGAGTTCCAGGAGTCCCTCAAGAGTTACGACAAACTCACCGTCCTCCCGACCCCAGCATACTTTTACGGCCTCCAGGCCAGCGAAGAAATCAACGTCGAGATCGCTCCCGGAAAAACCCTCTTCATCAAGCTCATCTCCATCGGAGAAGCCGATGACGAAGGCCGCCGCACTCTCTTCTTTGAGCTAAACGGAATGCCCCGTGAAACCGTCGTCGTCGACCGAGCCCTCGGAAAAGAAGCCGTCGCCAACCTCAAAGCCGAGCCAAGCAACGCCAAGCACATCGCCGCACCTCTCCCCGGCATGATCTCAGAAGTCGCCGTAAAACCAGGCGACGAAGTCAAAGAAGGCGACAAACTTGTCGTCATCGAAGCTATGAAGATGCTCACCACCGTCAGTGCCCCAGAAGACGGAGTTGTCGGAGAAATCCTCTTGGAAAAAGGCAAGTCCGCGGATACGGGTGATCTCTTAGTCGTTCTGCAATAAATAGTCCTGAATCAGGAAACTCGTCGGTCTATCGCTAGCGATCATATTCAACCAGCATTCCCACGCGAGTTTCAGGGGACACCAAGTTTCAGATGTTGGAACAGCAGTCTCCAAGCTGATCGCAGCATTCAAACACAATAAGGAAGGCGCCAGCCTTTCTTTCTCTCGCAGTATTCTCCCAAAGAAGCGCACGGGCCAACAAGTAAGCATCAGCCGCAAGGAGGACGGCTCTCTTGATCTCACCTTCTATCTCGCAAAGGAGCAAACCAAAGCAGCCCAGCGGTAGAGCTAATTGCGAAATGAGCACCATGGTTTCAAGCTTACGACACCTCTAGTTTTCGCCCGAAATAATAGCGAACAAATGAAGCCCATTCATCCTTTTCGCCCTGATTTTCTCAACCGCACTTTCGGGTGTCGCAAATGCGGGACTCAAAATTTACTACATTCGCCACGTTGAGGGAGGCCACAATGTGAAAAAGGTTTGGGAAGGGAAAGGATTACCTGAATCAGAGTGGCCATCTTACGTCGGCAACCCCAATCAGTTTACCCCGAAAGGTCTCAAGGAAGTGATCGCCACAACGGAGAAACTTCAGAAATATCAGTTCGATTTTGTCGCTTCGAGCCCGATGTGGAGAGCTCGCAATACAATCTTGCCCTATCTCAAAGCTGCCAAATATCGCCCCAACCAATCACTCTCTTCAGAATCTTTCTGATCGTTAAGAAGCATGATTCGCTTCTCACCCTGAAGCTCCAGCTTCAAATAACGAACTGACTCCAAAGTTTCCATACTCTCATTCTTTTCTTTCTCAATCCAACTCGTTTGCTTCAGCCCCGTAATCTGGGATCGAGTCACTAAATGTGTCGGCCTCTCATCTGATTCCCTAATCCAATTGCCTTTTTTGACGCCACTCTCCTCACTTTCATCACGTCGACCGCTCCCCCACTGATGTCCCTCACGCTGGTTGAGCGGACGCTCCTTGACCGACAATCTGAGCCCCAATCACTCATTGGTCTGATTTTCCTTGAGCAACTTTTCCGACCGAACTGCCTCCAATTCAGCCACCGCAGGCGCGATGAAAGCGCAACACATCAAAGCCGCTGACTTGAAAGTGCCCCTGAAATTCACAGAGCGTTCCTATCATCAAAAAGCCATTACAAGGAACAACCAAAGCGCACCAACGCTTGCGGGATGACCCTCGCGGGATTACAGACATGCTGTGAGCACGTTCGATCCCTCTCAGATTCGGTCTGACTTCCCCATTCTCAACCAAGAGATCAACGGGAAACCCCTCGTCTATCTCGATAACGCCGCGACCTCGCAAACCCCGCTCTGCGTCCTCGATTCCTCACGGAATTACTACGAGAAGATCAATTCCAACATCCACCGAGGAGTCCACAAGCTCTCGCAAGCAGCCACCGCGGCGCACGAGGCCGCCCGTGAAACGATTGCCAAGCACCTCAATGCAAGTCGTCCCGAGGAAATCATTTTCACCTCTGGCACCACCGATTCTGTCAATCTCGTGGCCTCGGCTCTCGGACGGTCGGACATGCTAAAGGCGGGAGACGAAATCATCATCTCGGGATTGGAGCACCATTCCAACACCGTCCCTTGGCAAATGCTTTGTGAAAGACTGGGGATAACTCTGAAGATCATTCCGGTCCTCGACAACGGCACACTCGACCTTGAAGCCTACAACCAGCTTCTCTCGGACAAAACCAAATTGGTCTCCGTCAACCATGTCTCAAACGCTTTTGGCACTGTGAATAACGTTATTCACATTTGTTCACAGGCGAAGAAGTTTGGAGCTCTAACTTTCGTCGATGGCGCACAGTCAATACCCCACTTTGGGATTGATCTTCAATTACTTGAATGTGATTTTTACGCATTCTCCGGACACAAGGTATACGGTCCAACTGGAATCGGAATCCTCTTTGGAAGATACGATTTACTTTGTGAATTACCACCTTGGCGTGGTGGTGGCGAGATGATCAAAGACGTCACTTTTGAAAAGACCACTTACAACGACCCACCTTTCAAGTTCGAAGCCGGCACTCCAAACATCGAAGGCGGTATCGCTCTGGCAACCGCATTTGACTATGTGAATAACTTGGGAATAACTAAAATCGAAGAGCACGAGAACCTCCTCATTCGTCGCGCTGCTGAGATCCTCAAGGATTTCGACGGCATCACTTTATACGGTCCTGACGACCGCGCAGGAGCACTCTCATTCAACTTCGAAGGAATTCATCATTACGACCTCGGCACCCTTCTCGACCAGATGGGCTTCGCCCTCCGGACCGGCCACCATTGCTGCCAGCCTTTGATGGCCCGTTTTGGCATCACCGGAACTCTACGCGCCTCTTTCGCCGCTTACAACACCATCGAGGAAGTTGAATCCTTCGGAGAGGCGCTCAAAAAAGCTCTCATGATGCTTCGTTGATTCGATTGCGTTCCGGCCCATCCACGATTATGGATATTCCGTGACTATTACCGAGAAACAACAGGAACTCCTCGACGAACTAGATCTGTTTCAAGATTGGACCGAGCGCTACGAGTATGTCATCAGCCTGGGCAAAAAACTCGCGCCCATGGATGAAGCTCTACAGACCTCCGACCGTCTCATCAAAGGCTGCCAATCCCAAGTTTGGCTCGAATCTTCGTCAAAGGAAGGCAAGATGATCTACCTCGCCGACTCGGACTCAGTCATCACCAAAGGAATGATCGCCTTGTTCGTTCGGGTTCTCGATGACGAGTCTCCTGAAGACGTCCTTACCGCTGACCTCTCCTTCATCGACAAAACCGGCCTAAAAGAGCATCTCGCCCCAACCCGAGCCAACGCCCTCACGCTCATGGCTGCCGAGATGAAAAAGGGCGCTCTTATCGCCACCCAAGGCTAGCCCTATATGGAAATCTTTCTCGGCGCGACCAAGGTGGAACTTCTTGTAGGTCGCGCTGCTTTCATGCCGGCCTCAGGGTCACTTGTCGTTGCCGACTTGCATCTGGGAAAAGCGGCGACCTTTCGTAACCGTGGCCTCGCCGTGCCAGAAGGCTCCAACGCCGCCGACCTCAGACGACTACAAAGCCTCGTCGATTTTAAGCAGCCAAAACAACTCATCATTGCCGGCGACCTCTTTCACTCCGCTGATGGCATGAGCACCTCGACGATCAGATCGTTTCATGAATGGTTGGAGCGATTGGACTTACCCGTGATCCTGACGGAAGGCAACCACGACCGACGTTCTTGGTTCACCCGCCACAAATTCCCAATTGAAGTCACTCCGGAACTTGCCCTAGACAGCTTAATCATCACCCACGATCCCTATGACCTATCAGCCGATAGACCCGGAATCGCCGGCCACCTCCACCCCGGAGTTCGCATCAAGGAATCAGCGCGCCAATCATTTCATATTGCCGGATTCCTCTTCAAAAAAGCAGAACACCTCATCCTTCCGGCCTTCTCTGAATTCACCGGAATCTACCCGCTCAAAATCGTCGCAACCGATCAATTTTTCGCTGAAATCAACGGCACGATCTCAGAAATTCCTTCGGAGCTGATCAGGAACTGACAATCTTTTTCCTCTGGACGCCGTAACAGTTTTCAGATGTTTTCGTGATACCTATGAACCCTAAAATGTTCGCATTGACGTTTACGTCAATACTCCTCGGCACATTGGCGACCCGATCTCAAACGGATGCTGCCGCCACCCACCTCCCCGAGGAACCTCCACCCCGCATGATCCGAACTCAGGCCGAGTTCATCGAAATGCCCCATACCATCTTTACCCGGTTGATGGCCCAACCGCGGACCTCAGCCAATGATTCCGATCTTCGTGCCGCATGCGCCAAGCTGATCGAAGCAGGTGAAGCAAAAATCATCGAATCACTTTGTGTAAACGCCCTTCCCGGTCAAAGCGCCACTTCGGAGAATATTCATGAATTCATTTACCCCACGGATTACGATCTCGGGGGCTGGTTTGTTGATCCGGAAACAGGTCAGGTAAGCGAACCTGTCAAACCAAAATCGATTGTCGGCGGCCCGCCACTACCTCCGACTGCTTTCGACACTAAAAATACCGGTTCGACCTTCAAGGTAGAGGCCCAAATCGACACCCGCACTCCAATTATTGACCTCAAATTCACTCCAAAAATTGTCCATCACACCGGACAAGACCTCTGGGGGCTTTGGGAGAAGAATGGCGTCAGGATCGAAAATTCCATGCCTCGATTTTACATTCTGAGCGTCAAATCAGGTGTCACCGTTGTCGCAGGCCAACCACTCATGGTCGCAGGACTCTCACCTCGAAACAAAGATGGTTGGATAAACAGCTCCCGCAAGGTCATGACCTTTATCCGCGCGGATATCATCACCATCGAAAAATAGATTCCCCCAAAAGCTGGACACCTGAAATCCAATTTCTATGAAATCAACCATTCTTACCATGGCAGTCTTTGCCAGTATCATCGCCACTCTGATCACCCACTCGCAAATCACCGCAACTGAAGAATTCGATCCTCTCGGTGAGATCAATGATCTCCCCCGCATGATCCGGGTGCAGGCCGAGTTCATTGAAATGCCGCACGCCACTTACACCAAACTCATGTCAAAGCCCCGCACCAGCGCCAATGACACCGACCTCCGTGCCGAGTGTGCCAAGCTTGTGAAAGCTGGCGAAGCCGGAGTAATCGAAACGCTTTGCGTGACAGCTCTCCCTGGTCAAAGCGCTACCTCCGAATCGATCTCAGAATTCATCTACCCTACCGAGTATGAACCCGGTGAACTCCCAAATGAAATTAATGGAGCCGCCGTGTCCGGAGACCACCCCATCGGATCTCCTCCCACCCCGAGCGCCTTCGACACTAAAAACACCGGTTCAACCTTCGAAGTAGAAGCCATGATTGACACGAGCATGAAAGTGATCGATCTCCGTCTCACCCCAACTCTCGTCTATCATGTCGACACCGTGAACTGGGGTGCCGAAAAAATCGCGGGTGCTGCCGGACCGATCGAGATGCCGTCCTTTTATGTCCTGTCAATTAAGACTGGAGCCACTCTGCGCGACGGGCAACCGTCGATGATCGGAGCTCTCTCTCCCAAAAGTGACAAGGGAGTCGTAGACCAGACCCGAAAGATCATGGTCTTCACGCGTGCTGATATTCTCACCGTTGGCAAATAGGATCTCTCGTTGACACCAAAGAGGATCCCCACGAGCGGCCCTCTCGCAAATCTTTCGCACTATGAGCCCGAAAAGCCTCACCCTGATCGCAGCTTCAGCACTACTTGCCAGCTCCTAGATCCAATCGCTAAGCGACCCGTCCACCGACACTTCACGTGAAATCATGCTCTTCGTCCGCGCTGACATCATCACCGTCGACGACTAATCCTTTTACCAAATCTCGAAATGAAATCTACCATTCTTAGCTTGGCTGTCTTTGCGACAATCCTGACCACCCTCATCACCAAATCCCAGACCGCCACTGAAGACTTTGATCCCCTCGGCGAAATTAACGACCTCCCCAAGCTCATCCGCGTGCAGGCCGAGTTCATCGAAATGCCGCACGCCACCTACACCAAGCTTATGGCAAATCCTCGTCGCAACGCAAACGATACTGATCTCCGTGCCGAGTGCGCCAAGTTAGTGTCCACCGGAGATGCCGGAATCCTTGAAACGATGAGCGTCATCGCTCTTCCCGGACAGAATGCGTCGTCCAAGTCCGTTGCCGAATACATTTACCCCACTGAGTATGAGCCAGGTCAGATTCCGGAAACTGTCGAACGCAACGTCTCAAAATCATTGGCATCGCCACCGCTGCCAACCGCTTTTGATGTAAGAAACACGGGTTCAACTTTTGAAGTTGAAGCCCTGATTGACCACACTGAAAAGTTCGTAGAACTCCGCTTTGCTCCCAACCTTGTCTATCACATTGAAAACATTAATTGGGGAGCAGATAAAGTCGACGGAGCTGCCGGCCCTGTCGAGATGCCCCGCTTCTATTCGCTCTCCGTAAAAACCGGCGCCACCCTCATGAGCGGACAACCGGCAATGATCGCAGCCCTCTCTCCCAAAA
>JBDNAG010000084.1:0-5704 GCA_039768565.1 Akkermansiaceae bacterium
CACCTAAAGGAATCCTTAGTTCAAAATGGAGTCAAATTTAAACTCAGGCATATCAGATTCATGAGCAGTAGATCAGGTCGGATCGCTCATTTCTAGCGTCTGCCAAAGTCTTCTGATGACACGATGTCCAACAAAATGTCTCGCAGCTTGAAGTTGGCTTTAGCGGACTGCTTGTAGAGCTGTTTAATGCGCTCACGGTCGAGAAAGTTAAGATTACGAGCCATGGCGTAGGACAACATGTTCCCTAGAAACGTTTTAAAAAACTTCTCTTTGTCTTCCATCAGAATTGTCTTTAGGCCCTGAGGCCCCTCGAAGTTCCGGCCGTCCATATGGACAGTTTTAGCATCCACTGGAAAACGCTCCCCCTTTTTATTACCCGTTGGCGCATAGTTGCTCACGTCAGTGTATTGGTCCCGCCAGCGTCCTAATACGTCAAAGTTCTCTAGGGCGATTCCAAGCGGGTCCATCTTCTTGTGACAGATGTTACAACTGATTTCCTTCCGATGGGCATCGATCGTTTCTTTGATAGTCTCCGTTTTCGTAGGAGGGCTTAGTGCAGAGATCTCAAGATCTTCTGGTGTCTCCAGATGATCTCCGTAAAAACTCTTCAAGACCCAGGCGCCGCGATAAAACGGGTTGGTATATTCCCCATTGTTGGTCGTCATCAGCATGAAACCTGCCTGTGAAATGAGACCTCCACGATGTTTGTCCTTATTGCCCAGCATCACTTTGGAGAACTCTGAGGTGATCTCTTTTGGCCGGTAATTTTTGGGTGATATTTTACTGCTGCCAGGTCTTTTGCTGGGTGTCGCAACCGGATGTCCATCGATCCGATAGATGTAATTGAGCTCCTTCGTGATCATTGCGAAATCAGAATCAATAAAATTAACCAAGCTCAAATTGTGTGACAATACTTCCTTGAAGAACTCAACCGGTTCTTCCTTGAGTTGATTCCGGACAAGGTCAAATTCATCAACCGTGAAAATGCTGAGGTCTGGTTCGATGATCTTGAGTTTTTCAAGATCGAGCCATTGATGAACAAAGTCTCTTACAAAGCGGTCAGCTCGTTCGGACTGTAACATTCGGAGCGTCTGCTCACGGCGAACTTTCGGTGTCTTTAGTTTTCCCTGTTTCGCCAGTTCAAAGAGCATCTCGTCGGGCAGGGAATTCCACAGGAAATACGACATGCGTGCAGCAATCGCGTAATCATCTAAAGGCCCTGATTCGCCTTCCTGCTTAAATAAGAACTTCGGGGAACAAAGCATTCCGCGAATGCCTGCCTGCAGACCTGAGTAAATGCTTTGGTCTTGGGCAAACGCTTTCATGGCAAGCTGATTAAATTGCTGCATCTCAGCATCGGAGACCTGGCTGCGAAAAAGTTTCCGTGCAAGTTTCTTCAAAATAGCCTGGCATTGCTCATCGCCAGAAGAAGTATCTAGGTCTTTGCAGTATGTTTTATAAAAGTAAGTATCTGGTGGCCATGACTCGTACACTGGTCCTGATATCGTAGCCGTCTCAATACAGAACATCCGCTGAAGCCCGCCATTGACCGAATTGCATCTGAGAACGATCGTGTCATCGGATGAAAGTTGTGTCGTGAACCCGATACTAGGGTCGAATTCCTGCCAAGCAGCATTTTGGGGAATCACCGTAACAATGCTTTGTCCTACTCCGGAGTTTTTCCGGAGGAAGTAGCTCATCGAGTGGTCGGCTGGCCATTTGTTTGCGTTAAGCTCTGAAACGTCCGTGACGGCAGGCAATGTTTCTTTTGCCCGGCTTCCTGCAATATACTTGGCCTCGATATAGAACCCCTTTGGACTAATTCGATAAACCCCACTCGTTTTGACCGATGGATTGATTTTTATTTGGATGGACCGTGTCGCAAACACCAGAGGTCGTGAAGCCCGGGATAGCGTCGGGGCAAAGCCATTGGTATTGTCCTTGTGGCTGTGGGTATCGATGTCTGTGTCTTTCGTTGAGTAGACAATGGAACGTGGAGCAGGTTTGTCGCTGACAACACTCTCGGCAATGAGGTTTGCAGCGTTGAAATACGATTCCATATCGACAACCGACATGTGCAGATTGTCGGCATTGTTATTGAAACCAGCTTCGATGTTGTCGAGTGGGAGCCGGTCGAGCAGTGAGAAGTCGCTTCCAAAGACATCATTGACCGTGTTTTGATACTCGACTCGACTCAAGCGTTTCAGCATTCCGGGTTTCTGCTTTTCCGCGAGTTGGTGCAGTTGATTTCCCACGGCCTTCTGCAATGCTTTTAGCTGATTGGGCTTCGGAAATTTCGGGGCATCTTCCGGTGGCATCTCGCCAGATTCGATCGCCTCATAGATATCGTTCAGCAGACTTGGGTCGTCCCATTGCCGTAAGTCAATCTGATCCAGACGGAGGCCAGCCTTACTCTTTTTCGCTCCGTGACAGGAAACGCAATACGTCTTGAAGAACTGCCGTGATTGCTCCCGATCATTTGCACTGCTGGTCGAAATATGAACGGCGGCAAGCAGCAGTAACGCTGCGGCTTTTGTGATTCTGGAGCGCAACATGAGGTTACAAGGCTATGCTTTTTTTGCTATTACCGAACCGGTCTCGTTCAATGCCAAATTGCTGAAGTATTGAGAGGTAGATGTCGCAGGGCGTCTCGCCTTTGCGCATGATATGGCCGCCGTGATTTGCAAATTTTCCGCCTGCAACAAATACCGGAATTTCATTCCCGTTATGAGGCCCCATTTTTTGACTCACGCTGTTGTTTCCTGTGGAGACAGTAATCGTCTCATCCATCAGCGTGCCTCCGGATTCGACTCTTGTGCCGGAGAGCTTGTCGTAGAAGTTTGCCATCAGTGAATAGAACGAGGAGTCGTATTTCGTTAGGCTTGCGCGTGCTTCTTTGGATTTAGGGACGTTGTGCGTCGTGAGGTGATGATCATTGTCCAGTCCGGTCATATAGAAATTGACCACGCGTGTGACATCGAACTTGAAGGCCTTGTAAATCATGTCGAATGCAATACCGCGTTGAATCTGACGTGGGTTTGTTAGGAATCTTTGTTTGTCAATTTCGGTTATGAAGAACTCATTCTCAAATGAAGGGGCGACTGGGAATTCGACATCCTGGCGGGGACGGCTGAGCCACTCGATGGATTTGTTGAGTTCCTGCTCCGATTCGCGTAAGGCCGCGAAATACTCTTCCAATCTCTGCTTGTCTCTGCCTGAGACGCGTGACATCAGTGATTTTGCCTCCTCAAGGGAACCGTCAAGGACACTTTTCTTATTCGCCAGCAGTCGCTCCTCCGTCTTCCTGTCAGTCTTGGCGAAGAGAGTTTCAAATAACACCCTCGTCGATTGAATTGGCGTAACGGGCAGCCTGTTGCGCCACGAAGCAACAATGTGGTGATGGGCATGGCTGATGAAAGTGACCACGTTTCTGACACGGGTTAAGTGTCCAACGTGGTCCGCTACAAGTTGGTCGAGAGAGTCTGGGTTCGTCGTTGTGTTTCCGACAAAACACCTGTGATCATTATGATGGTTTCCACCAAACCTCATTTTTGAATAGAGGGTGAAATGGTCCTTGTGTTTTTTAAGAGGATCCATGTGGTCGCTGAGGGAGTAGTCAGCACCAGCAGTTTGTGGCAGGACGTCGGTGAATAAGCCGTAGCCCATGCTCACACAGAAAAGCCGTTTTACATCAGCTTCGGCTGGGGTAGACCGATTCATCCCAAAGCTCTCGAGAGACGGAAGAAAAAGAGTGCAGCCAGCGGTTTTCAAAATATCGCGACGTTTCATAATAAGACTGTTCGGAATTTGCTGTTTTGATTTTTTTAAATGTCTTTTGGAGGGAGTTGTGGAGCAATTTGTCTCATAGGCCCTCGACTTCCCAGCTTTTTCGCTGGGGTGTTGTATCAGGGTGTTTTTCTCCAAGCTGGTGGGAAATTAAGCCTTTCGCTATCCCTGCGCAAATCCTGTCTTGGAAAACGACTGCTGGAATTTGCTTTTTGCGGAAAGGGCGCGGAAACGCTGGTTAGGCGAAATACATGGGGAAGAAAAGGGGTGTTTTGGCATGAGAACGGGCTGAAGAAGATGAAAGTGATGTCCAAGGATAGTGAGCTCGTTTCTTCTGAATATTGGAATAATGAGGGCCAAAAAGTTGATTCACTAGAAAAGGCAGTTCAATAGCCCTTGCGCCGTTCCCTATCAACAACTCACCAAATGCGACGCCACCCCTTTCTCGCTAGGAGCAAATTCCTAACAGTCAATGTAAAGACGATGAGGTTGGCAAGCCGGTCGAGGACTAGGGCCCCGCCTATTTTTTCCCCGGTAAGCGAATGAAGCACCTCCTCCCAGCGGGGGTATGGACAGGGGGAGGTTCGTAAATCCTAACTAAATGGTCAAAATTTGATTTGAACACTGGTAGGAATTTCGATAATCATGCAGCCGTAGATCGCTTACTACTAAGAATCCATTTATTTCTCACCCCTCTACTCCCACCTCACGGATGAAAAAAATTCTAACTATCGCAGGCGTTTTGTCTGTATCCGTCATCGCCAGTCACGCAAGCGTCGTTTGGACCGGCGCCACGAACAGTGATTTTTACAACAACGCTAACTGGGACTTCTCAGGAGCTGTCAATGGGACGACCGCAATCACCCCGTCGACTGATATCAATGAAGACCTTACCATAACTGACGCCGCCGGGTTGACAGGAGCGGGCCGACTCGATCTCGGTGCTGGCTACTCGATCACTCTGACTAATTCGAGCTTCGTTCCGAACAGCGGGGTCAACGGTGTCGTCGACGGGGATCCAAGTAACTCGGTTCTTAATCTGATCGGTGGGTCGGTGATGACTTCGACTTGGCTGACCGAAGGAATGACTGTGAATGTCGATGGCACGAGCTCCTACTCTCTGCGCGGAGCCGGTGATCCAATCAATAGCCAAAGCGAACAAACAACAATCAACCTCGCGCCTGGTGCGACGTTGACTCTGACAAGTCTCGCCGAGTTCACCGAACAAGGTGCGGACATCAAGGTGAATGGCGTCTCGTTTGCCTCTGATGCCAGCATTCTTACTTTCTCGGGAAACACTGCGACTGCCGTCGCGACGGTCATCCCTGAGCCATCTGGCGTAGCACTGATCGGCCTTGCCGGTCTCGCCATGATCCTCCGTAGACGAAAGTAGACGACTCCACACCAATCTCAATCGGGGCGGATCTGCGAGAGCGGACCGCCCCGTTTTCTTCTACAGTAGCCCATCCTCTTCTCCCTCCGCAATCTGTTCGCAGTCTTCGGACTCGGTGTTCACTCAACACACCTAATGCTAGCAGGACTATCGTGGCGGAGATGTTAATACAACTTTTTGAAACTTGTGGGGGCAACTCGTGATGATTTCGATCAGATTACTGATGTTCAGGCTTTTTTTACCTTCGTTGCTTTTTCCGCCGATGCCGCGGTTCAAGGGCACCGGGGCTTGTTCATGGGACATAGCTTTTTCCTCCCAAGTGCGGATCAGCTCAACCAACGTTCGGCGGAAGACATGGGAGAAAAGGGGGCTATTGAGGTGCAGACGATAATGAACGAGAGAGTGAAGGGGCCGCGAGGGTGTTGCCCATGAAGCAGCTGAAATGCTCGTGGTGCGCGTGATCGAGCGAGCGATGAAATATGTGCTGCGAGAGCAGCAGGAGGAGTGTCCTTTTCCTGAAGCAAA
>JBDNAG010000085.1:0-9611 GCA_039768565.1 Akkermansiaceae bacterium
AGAGAGAAATCCGGATTTTCGGGAGTATACGGAGTGACCCTTGAGTTTGGGTTTCGTCCAAAAATGAAGCAGAGGAGTATTGATCATAACGAATCCATAATCGGACCGTATTGATTGAAGTTTTTGAGCTGAGGAAGCTTCTTGGCATCTTGTGGGCAGACAAGGGGGAAAACGAGATGGCGATTAGCAGGAACAGGGAAAAGAACGGTATCCGTAAAATGACCGGTAAAGAGAAGAAGAGCAGGACGATAAAAAGGATCTCGAGAAAAGGTCTGTCTTTTTATCGGTCTTCATTTTGGCGTGCGCTCCAATGGATGGCGCGAGCGATAAGTTGCAGAAAGGCTTGAGCTTCGAAGTCGGAGGGGACGCCGAGTGATGTGTAAAAGGCGCGCCCCTTTTCAGAATATGAGTTGATCCAAGTGACGGGTTGGGTTGATTGTTTAGTGTCGAAAGTAATGGTGCCGGTTTGGAGAATGGTAGATTTTGATCCGAGTTTCTGGGCTTTGTATAACTTACTCGAAGTAATGGGTGGAAGTTCACTTAGAAGGGGATGGTTGGTCACTGATTGGACTGTGACTTTCTCATCGCCAAAGTGGCCGTCGTAATTTCCTCCGAGAATTTTTAGATCGAAGACTTTGTTGTCGCTGTTTGAGAAGGCGTGGCTTGCGGTGCGGATACCGACGATGCCTTTGTCATTTTCCCAATGGCTGCGGATGATCTTCATCTGCTCCTCCGGCAGATCCAGTCGTCTCGCGAAAACGACTAGGACGTCAGCGGTTTTGATGTTTTTAACGTTCGGGAGGTCCTTGGCTTTGTCGGTCACCATGGAAGTGGTGATAGAAACATTATTTGTGTGATTTTTCTCGAGATAGGTTTTCAGCTTTCCGAGTGACTCAGCTGATTTGTATTCCTTGGAACCGGAGATGAAGTGAATTCGAAGGGTGTCCGTATTATCAGCAAGGAGAGTGAAGGGAAAAAGTAGAAGAAAGATAAGGGGGTTCATGGAGCTTGTGGTAGCTTCTTAGACTTTCGGATTGTTGTATTCCAGCCCCAAGCGGGCCCCTCGCGCTACTTCTTTTTTGCCCAGTCGGCGATTGGCGCGGTGCCGGGGTCTCGGTTTTTGGTGCCTTCGATTTTGCGGAGACGGTCGCCGAGTTCAATGCGCTTCTTGTCGGCGAGAGCTTGCATCCTGGCGACAATTTCGGGGTGATGCTTCGCGACATTCTTTGACTCCGCAACATCTGCTTCGAGGTCGTAAAGTTCGAGCTCACATTCTTGCATGACGTATTTCCCGGCGTGGCCGTCGTTGGCGGGGGTGATTTTGGAATTTCGGAAAGTGTGAGGGAATTGCAGTTTCCATTTGCCCATGCGCATCGCTTCGAGGTCGTTGCGTTTATACCAAAAGTAGTAGGCTTCCTGAACGGGGTCGGTTTGCTGGCCGGAAATGACGGGCCAGGCGTCTTTTCCATCGATGGGTTTTTCGGGGAGGGGAACGTCGAGGATTTTTGCGATGGTGGGAAGGAGGTCGATAGTCATGAGGGGAGTTGCGACAACCGAGTTGCCTTTAAGCTTGGCAGGCCATTGCATGACGCAGGGGACACGGACTCCGCCTTCCCAGCAGTTGCCCTTGCAGCCGCGAAGCGGGCCCACTCCGCCGGCGTGATTTCCGTAAACCATCCACGGGCCGTTGTCGCTGGTGAAGACGACGAGGGTGTTGTCGGTGACACCTGCTTTTTCGAGGGCGGCGAGGACTTGGCCGGTGGACCAATCGATTTCTTGAATGACGTCGCCATACTTTCCTTGCTCGGAGGATCCGGCATGCTTTGGCGAAGTGAAGAGAGGGACGTGGGGTTGTGGATGGGCGAGGTAGAGAAAGAAAGGTTCGTTTTTTTTCTCGCTGATGAAGCGGACGGAGCGCTCGGTGATCCAGGTGGTCATCCAGGCTTGGTCGCGCACGCGGGCGATGATTTCATTATCCTCAATGAGTGGAAGAAGCGGGTAGTCGGGCATGAAGCGAACGGGGCCGCTGGGCCACATGTCATTGGAGTAAGGGTAGCCAAAGTAGTCGTCGAAGCCGTGATTGACGGGGAGAAACTTTTCCTGATAGCCGAGGTGCCACTTTCCGTACATAGCGGTGCGGTAGCCTGCGGATTTACAGATTTCGGCGAGGGTGGTTTCTTCGGAACTGATCCCAATGGTGCTGCGTTGAGAGAGGGCCCCGGATATGCCGACCCGGTTGGGATAGCAGCCGGTAAGGAGGGCGGTGCGGGAGGCCGAGCAGACGGGCTGGGCGACATAAAAGTCGGTGAATTTAACACCATTTTTGGCAATTGAGTCGATATGAGGGGTTTTCCAGCCCTTGGCTCCGAAGCATCCAAGGTCGCCGTAACCCATGTCATCGCAGAAAATAACGACAATATTGGGCTTTTCCGCCGCTTGCGAAAGGCAGAAAAGACACACACAGAGTGAAATCAATCGAATCATCTGGAAAGCTCAGCACATCCCCAGCGTAATCTCAACCCACAAGCATCCGCCATGAAGAGACTTTTGACCCTTCCTTTCCTCGCCACCTATCTTTTGGCTCAAGAGCCGAACAAAGACCTTAAAGAGGGACATTCCCATAATGGCCACGCTTTTAACGAAGGACCACGGCATGAAGGTCCTCTGATGGGATCGACTAGTAACGTTCATCTGCCTATTACTTGTAGTTGGGAAAAGGGTCAGGCCTATTTTGACCAAGGATTGGGGCAGCTTCATGGATTCTGGTACTACGAGGCGGAGAGATCCTTCCGGGCGATTTTAGCGCATGATCCGAACTGTGCGATGGCTTACTGGGGTCTCTCGCAGGCCAACTATGAAAATGATAAGCGGGCCAAGGAATTCATCGCCAAGGCGGGTGAGCTTCTCAAAAAAGAGGATTTCAAAATCAGCGAACATGAGCGGGCCTATCTGAATGCGGAGGTCGCCTACCATGATGATAAGAAGGAGAAGGATGCGACGAAGCGCCGGAAGAGCTTTATCAGGGCCTACGAGGACCTCATTCTGAATTATCCCCAGGATCTGGAAGCCAAGGCGCTCCTCGTCTGCCGCCGCTGGCAGTTTAATCGGAAGGGAATCCCGATCACGAGTCACGTGGGAATGGACGCTATTTTGGAGCAGATTTTTGCCAAGAACCCCGACCACCCGGCGCATCATTATGCCATTCATCTCTGGGATAGCCGGAAGCACGAGCAGGCGCTGGATTCAGCGGCGCGCCTTGGGCAGACCGCTCCAGGAATTGCGCACATGTGGCATATGCCGGGTCACATCTATTCCAAGGCCAAGCGTTATCAGGATGCAGCCTGGCAGCAACAGGCTTCGGCGCGGGTTGATCACAAACACATGATGGAGTGGTTCCTTTTGCCGGATCAGATTCACAATTATGCTCATAACAATGAGTGGCTTTCCCGGAATTTCTCTCACCTCGGCATGGTGCGGACGAGCATCGACATGGCGAAGTCACTGTTGGGGAATCCGAGACATCCCAAGCTGAATAATCCGGGACGCGGATCTGCGCGTTATGGTCGCAAGGCCCTGATCGATTATTTGGAAAAGGCCGAACTATGGCAGGAGGCTCTCGAAACTGCCCGGTCGCCTTGGCTTGAAGTTCTTTCGAAGCCCGAGGACGACCTTTCGCGCCTCCGCTTGATTGGAGTCGCGCAGTCGAATCTTGGTCAGCAGGTTGAGTTAAGAAAGTCTATCGAGGGAATCGAGTCACACCTTACGAAGCTCAAGGTCGATCAGGATCAAGCGAAGAAGAAGGCCAGGGAAGAGGCTGAGAAAGATAAGAAAAAGGAAAAAGAGATCAAAGCCGCTGAGAAAAAAGCCCATGATCAATTTCAGAGGAATATTAAGAAGTTCGAGAGCGCTGTTACCGAGCTTAAGGGCTACCTTGCCGCGATGAACGGGGATTTTAAGAGGGCCAAGGAAGCTCTTTCAAAACGCCCATCACAACAGACGCCGTTATTGAGACACCTGGCGTATGGTGATCACGAGAAGGCCGCAGAGGTTGCGAAGAAGCAGATCGAGAAAAAGGATAAGCAAACCATACTGTTGGCCAAGGCGATCCATGCTCTTTATCATGCCAAGAAAGATGATCCCGCCTGGAAGACCGGCTTCGAGGATCTTCGCAAGTTTGGTTCGGAGGCGGAAATCGGATCGCCCGTTTTTGCCCGTCTTGCACCGATTGCGAAAGAGCTTGGTTACCCCGATGATTGGCGCATTGCCCACAAGGCTGCCGACGATCTCCTGCCACGACCGCAGTTGGATGAATTGGGTCCCCTTCACTGGACTCCGCCGGCAGCTCCCGGATTTAGTCTCCCGGATCAACATCAGAAAAAACTCTCCCTCTCGGAGTATCGCGGTAAGCCGGTGGTTTTGATCTTTTACCTGGGGGCAGGGTGCCTTCACTGCACCGAGCAGTTGACAGCGATGGCGGATCGCTACTCCGACTTCGAGAAAGCGGGTCTCCCGATTCTAGCAATTTCGACCGATAACGTCGCCAATCTTAAGGACTCTCAGGACAATTACAGCAAGGGTGATATTCCATTTCCAATCGTGTCTGATGCGGCCAAGGACGTCTTCAAGCAATACACCGCTCATGACGACTTCGAGGACCAGCCGCTTCACGGAACCTTCGTGTTGGACGGCAATGGGCGCATGCTTTGGTCGGATATCTCGGCCGATCCATTCATGGATATCGATTTCCTGATCAAGGAGTCAAAGCGCCTCTTATCGCTGCATCAGTAGAAGGTGATGTAGTTCACGGTAATCGGGGTAAGCTTTTTTGGAGTGTGATGGTGGCATGAGTCATCCGCCATCCAGGCCCCCAAAAGAAGATGCGGTTTACGAGTCACTTTTCGGCGGGGAGTGGTTTTCCCAGCGCGCGATCGATCGTAAATTGCGTCAGGGTTTCAGATTGAAACCATCCGTGCCACATGTTGTGGCCTTGGCCTTTGATCAGTTCAAAATCGGCGGGCCCACCGAGGGCCCGATAGCGTTGGATCAGGAGGGCGGTGTTTTTTTCGTGAGGGACCACTTTGTCGCTGTCTCCTTGAATATGAAAAATCGGGACACGAGCTTCAGCGAGATGCTTGAGGCGTCCGATGGGATTGTTCCGTGGAAGCGCCTCTTTTAATTTCTCCGGAGTCATGTGGTAAGCCCCGGCGGCGCGGGCGAAGCCAGGATAGCTTTCGATGTTACAAACGGGATAGATTCCGGCGACGCCGCCCACCTTGTCGGAATTTTCTGTGGCCCAGTTGTATAGCATCAGGCCTCCACGGCTTCGTGCCAGCAAGCAGGGTTTGTTCGCAAAGTTTCGCTGGCTGGTGAGGTGCTCGTAGAGTTGGCTGAAGGCCTCGCGTCCGTCGGGAGATCCGTAGGATTCGCCAACATCAATTCCAGCAATGGCGATTCCATTGGCGAGGAATCTTTCGAACATCCAGATCTCCGATTTGGCCGGGAGACCGGGTAGAGTGGGGGCATACCAAACCCATGGCGTTTTTTGGTCTGACTTCTTGGGGAGGATCACGAAGGCATCACGGCCATTGATGCGGAAAGATTCGCCCGGGAGGGGCAGTTTCTTATGACCCGCTGCGATTCGGGTTTGATCCAGTCCGTAAAATTTCAGTGCGTTGGCGGCGCAGAGTTTATTTGAAATGACCGGTCCCTTTTTGTCAAAATAGGCATGAGTGAGTTTTAGAACCGCAGCGTAGTCGGAGGTGGTCCGTATGACCGGCCAATCACTGCCGAAGATTATCCGGTCTTCGCCAAAGCATTCCCACGCCAGGTCAAGAACGGGTTGGTAGAAGGCCGGGTCGAGGGGAGCTGGTTGGGCTTTGAAGCGTCCGAAAAGGGCGGAGACTTTGCAAACAACATTCGGGTGCTTTGCGACTGCTTTGAATCTTTTTATCCAGGCCGGATCCAAGGGGTTGTCATCAAGACTTACACCGCCGAGGTGGTCGATGATGATTTTCAGATTGGGAACGCGTGTTGCAATTTCCGAAGCTTCATCTAGGGAGTAGCTGCCGATGAGGATGTCTACGGTTTTTCCCAGACGCGCGGTCTCCTCTAGATCCCGGTAGAATTCTTCGGTGAGAGTTTCTTTGGTGCGCCCTGAAATGCGATATCCCACGTAGCGCTCATCTTGGCATAGTTTTTCAAAGAGCGGTTGGAACTTTTCCGTGCCAATCACTTGGGAAAGGTTTCCGACAACTCCTCGATAGAGCGCTTTGTTGTGCGCAGTGATATCGAGATTCCATTGATTGTCGGGCAGGTGTTGCCCGGCCTGGACGATGACAACTCCAGTGACGCCATTTTCTTGAGCGATCACTTCGTGATCCTTTGGCATGAAAGATCGGTAGAGAGGTTTGCTGTCCTTCGGGATCCAGTAGATTCCCTCTGGTCGATCAAGGTGCCAAAGGTGAACGTGGGTGTCGATTAGCTCCGGTTCGGTTGACTGGGCCATGGCGGCCCCCGCGGCAAAAAAAGACAGAAGTTGGGCGAAGGACTTCTTGAGCCGTTTGGTGGTCATTAGGGCTTTTTAACGGTGAGCTTGCCAGAGCCGGCGATGCCGGAATGAGTTTCGCTTGAGAAAACACCTTCGCCTTGGTCTTCTCCGTCGATGTAAAAGCCGCCAACTGCTTCGTTGGAGTTTAAGACCAACTTATAAAGAGTTTCGGCTTGTGCTCCCGGCCCGTTGACGCGGAGGCTACCAGCGCCCTCAAGTCGAAGAGTTGCGGTGTCGGCGATGACATCCTTGGTTCTGGGCTCGATGACCAGCGAGGCCTTGTCCCTGATTTCGACATCTCCGGTTCCGAATGCAGAGTCACAAGTCGCAACGAGGAAGAAGCTCTGGTTTTGGCTGGAGTGAGCCATGAATCCTCCCGTGAAAGTATTGGTAGCTTCGATTCGAATTTGATTCCGGCTTACTCCATTGATTGTAAGTTTTCCATCACCCTTAATTTCACCTTTAAAGTGGCGAATGCTTCCATGTCCATTGGTGGATTGGCCGCCATAAATTGTACCATCTTCGATCATGTGGATGGGGCCGAAGCTAGCCTCCCCACTACGGAGAATTAGCCGGGCTCCCTGATGCATTTCTATGAATGAAGGGGATTTAGGAAGAGCTGTCAGGCATCTCATGGCCCACAGCGTGAGGGTGGCGTTGCGCTTGAGAACGAGAGATCCGCTGTAGGGTTCCGGTGGTGAATCTTGCACCTGAACGCTGAGACCCTCTTCAATGATGACATTATCGGTCGGCCCGGGAAGCTGGCCTCCCTCCCAATTTTCAGGGACCGCCCAGCTGTCCCGATCTGTGGATTTGCTTTTTACAAGGGTAGCTCCAAGGACAGGGGTTTTCAGGAGAAATTCGTGGGATTGCAGCACCTTGGGAGTGAAGCAGAGTTCATCAAGAGCGAGAGGTGTTCTGTTGCCCGGACCTCCAAGGCGCAGGGGACTGATTTGCTCGCCGGGAATGTCAGAATGGACAACTGTCGCGGAGGCCACCTCCGTTCCGTCGAGAAAGAGTTTCATCTCACCCTTGTCGTCACTGGCTTCATGATTCCAAATGATCGCAAAATGATGTGGTTCTTTGTCTGCAACCTTGACTGACTCGGCAAGGGCCTGAATCCGTTTAGTTCCGGAGTCGTAGAAGAAGGCCATCTGGTCCTCCTTGCTTCCGCGGGCGGGCGGGCGCAAGTCGATATGCCATCCCCGGTTGTCTTCTCCATCGCCGGTTCTGGTTCCCAGGAGAAAGACAGGTCGACGTAGCTTGTCTGCGATGAACCAACCTTCAAATGTGAAGGATTTTTCAGAGCTTAAGGCGAAGATTCCTTTGGGCTTTTCCTCCTGCCAAATTCCCAAAATCAAAGCGGAATCGTTGGCCTCCTGGTTGAGAGGGACTGGATCGGGTGCAATGGGCCGCGTTCCTTTGCCGGACCTTAACGGCAACAATTTGATCAATCCGGAATTATCGGTGAGAACGCCTTCGGCATCTTCCTTGTTCATCCGCCACCAGATCGAGTCTATCTTGTCCTTGTCAATTTGAGCCACGGTTTCCCGCTCAGGATTGTCCGGTTCTTCCTCAGGTTTCGCCGGGGCAGGCTCGGGTTCCTTCGGTTCTGGATTTTTGATAGCAAGAGGATCCTTCTTTTTAGGAAGGTTGGAGGACACCATGCGAGAGCCGTCGTCATTGCCCTTGCTTGTTATCTTGGGCTCCTTCTCAGGCTTCTTTTTTGCGGGTGGCTCGTCTTTGGCGGTGATCGCCGGATTTTGGTTCTCAGTTGGCGATGGATAGCTGTCCCTTGTTACCCAGAAAATCAAAGCTGCCACGGTTAAGACTGCGGCCGCAGCCAGGGCATAGAGGGGAGTGCGGGAAGGTTGGGCGCTCGCAAGCATCGAACCCGGGCTACCCAGTTGAACCATTGTTGAAACTCGTCCGAGATCGACCAACGCGGCTGAGTCGTGCGAGACCTGCATGTCGACCAGGCTCCCTCCATTTGATACGACGACTTCACGGCCTTCGACAACCTGTTCGTAGACTCGAAGGAAGTAGGGACGAAGCGCGAGTGTGGTTGATTCCAGATCCTGCCGATAAGCTACGATGTCGAACTCCACATGTCGGAAATCAATCTCACGTTTTTCCACATCGTAGATCGCGTAGCGTGAACTCAGGTCATCCGGATTTCGGGGTTCGCCGACCGATCCCACGTTAATGATATAGCGGTTTTGTGAATCGAGTGCGCTAGTGGTGTCGAGGAGTTCTTGGACCGATCCGTCTGTTGACAGTTCGAACATCTTGGGCAGGTGGGTGTGGCCGACGAAGGTCACGAAATGCTCGTTGGCCTCAAAGTTTTCTTTCGCGATTTCCACGCTGTCAATGTAGTCAAAGCGTCCGGGTTCCGCGATTTCGGCATGCACGAAGAGGATTTCGCCAGCTTCGATGGCCAGAGGGACTGACGATAAGAATTGCTTCTGCTCTGGTGAGAGCTCCGTTCTGGTCCATTCGATGGCTTGTCGGGCGTGATCGTTGAAAATGGAATAATCCATCATCCCCACAGCTGCTGCATCATGGTTTCCCAAAACAAAGTGATCTGTTGCCGATCTGACGGCTTCGAGAACTTCGGCAGGCTTGGGACCGTAGCCCACAACATCTCCGAGACATACAATTACGTCGACTTGCTGCGAGCGGATATCAGCAAGCACTGCTTCCCACGCCCGAAGATTGGCGTGTATGTCTGAGACGATGGCGTATCGCATGGCATCAAACCTGAATCACCGACAAAGGTGTCTGGCTCGGAAGGCTAGCAGATTACGCGAACAAGTCGTCCTTTTTTTCCGTAAAATACTCGCTTTTTTACGCTTTGGATTGGGGATGATCGGTTCTTATTCGTTGGTAAACTGGAAAACCTCTGCTCTAGTCGCGCTTAGAAAATTATTTACCGACCTATCATGAATATACGTCTTGCAGCCGTGCTGGCTTTTTCATTTGGCCCTTTCGCGGTTGTGACCGGGCAAAATGCTCCCTCCCTAAAGAATCTTCAAGAAGGACTCATCCCAAAACGTGAAACCGG
>JBDNAG010000086.1:0-16230 GCA_039768565.1 Akkermansiaceae bacterium
ATAAATTCCTGCAAGCGGGCCGCTATGGCCCATCGAGAAGAAGAGGAGGACAAAAAAGGTCAAAAGTGCAACCCACCCCAAAAGACCCCGGCCGCCGGTCTTCTGCTTTTCAAACTGTTCACCAGCAGAAAGGGTGAAAACACCAATGAATCCGGAGATGGTGATCATGAGAACCGTCATCCATGGGTAGGGGAAGAGCCAGAGGGCGATCAGAACCACGATGGCCATGATTATCCTGTGGAGATCCGGGGCGAGGCTTTTGCGCATGCCAATCAAGGCACCGGTGACGACGGCGAGAGCCACTAACTTGAGTCCGCGAAGTGCCCCTTGGGCGAGATCTCCGGAGAGATCGCCGATTCCGAGTGCGACGAGGATGAGGACGATTGCAGAAGGTAGAGTGAAGCCAACCCACGCCGCCAAGCCTCCGAGTAAGCCTGCACGTTCATATCCGATGGCGGCACCGAGTTGGCTGCTTCCCGGGCCCGGAATAAACTGGGTGAGCGACATGATTTCGGCAAAACGCGACTCGGTAATCCACTTGCGCTTGGCAACATACTCTTCGCGAAAATAACTGACGTGGGCCACAGGGCCTCCGAACGAGGTGAAGCCCAGTCGGAGGGCGACGAGAAAGCATTCCAAAGCCGCACTCATATATGGAAGATCAGATCACAGGACGGAGAAGTGTCAATGACTGGCTTGTGACGGTAGGGTGTTTTAGGTCTCGCGAAGTCTTTGTTAATAAGTGAACCTTACTCCATGAGATTGATCTTCGTAGCAAATTGCTTGTTGATCGTTTTGATATCCTGTGGTTCTGATTCAGGCTTTCAAAATTCTGTGGCCGGGTCTCCAGAAACGATAGCGAAGAAATCCGGGCTAAAGCCGGATCAGCAAAAGGCGGAGGGGCCAATAGGTTACGATAAAAAATCTTTCGCCGGGCAGGTGACTTTTCAGGGGCTAACGAGTTCGCAATTATTTGAGATTCGAGTCATTCCTGAATCCGGAAGTGAATTAATCATGCCCGGGAATCAGAGCTACGATCAGGTCGATGGTCTTTGGGTGATGGGGGCCAAGCCCAACGAGTGGTTCAAGATTCCGGACTGTAGTGAAGCATGGGTTGGAAAAGAGCCTGACAAGTTTGAGGGGACAGCTCATCTTGGAACCTTGAAAATTTACCATCGCAGCAGTCCTATTCTTCGATTCGTGGGAGCCATGAAGCAGGGAATCAGGCACCCGTCCTGGGTCCTTGATTCGGGTGCGACAAAAAGCCCGGTTCCTTCACCCTGGAAAACCAATCGCTAATTATCTTGTTATGAAAGTTCTTCTTCCAATTTTAATGTGGCCACTGTCGCTCTGTGCAGATCTTCGTCTCAATCAGATTCAAATGATAGGGACCCATAATTCCTACCATGTCGCGCCGACCGCAGCAGAAATGAAATTCCTTGGGATGTTTAGCAAGGAAGCCACAACGGCGTGGGATTACTCTCGCCGGCCTTTGGACCAACAATTGGAGGACGGCTCGCGACATTTTGAACTCGATGTTTTTGCGGATCCCAAAGGGGGATTATTTGCCAAATCAGATGACCCGGTTGGCAGTCCGATGAGAAAGCCTGGTATCAAAGTGCTCCACGTCCCTAAAATTGATGCGCGGTCGACTCACCCAACCTTCAAAGGGGCCTTAAATGCAGTGAAAAAATGGTCATTTAAGAATCGGAATCATTTACCGATCATGATTTTGGTGGAGTTGAAGGATCGTGCCGAAAATCCACTTGCACCAAAGCCCGTGAAATTTGACCGGGGTCAGATGGAGACTCTTGAAAAAGAGATTCTTTCGGTGTTGAAGTTGGAACGAATCATCACTCCCGATTTGGTTCGAGGGAACGAAGCAACTCTTCGCGATGCCATCCGCAAGAAGGGCTGGCCGACACTAGAGAAGTGTCGCGGTAAAATCATGTTCTGTCTCGATAACGAGGGTAGTCATCGGGACGAATATTTGAAGGGAAATGGGACTCTGGAGAAGCGACTATTGTTTGTAAGCGTGCGGCCTGAGCACCCGGCTGCGGCCTGGATGAAGCGAAACGATCCCGTGGGAGGCTTCCATGAAATCCGGAATTTGGTCAAAGCGGGTTTCATGGTCAGGACCCGAGCGGATGCCAATACGGTGGAGGCCCGTGCCAATGACAAGGTCCGCTCGAGCAAGGCGCTTGCGAGCGGAGCGCAGTTTGTGAGCACTGATTTTCCGAATAAGGTAGCCAGAATCAGCGAATATGAGGTGAGGTTGCCTGATCGTGCTGTGGCTCGTGCAAATCCTGTCTCTGCACCCAAATTAAAGGGCGAGACTGTCAAGTAGGGTGGTTCTTGAAGATCCGGCCAAACCTGCTCATTCTCCGGCGTGCAGAATCGTTTTTACCAGGCCTTTGATACCGAGCGAGCTTCGGGGTATGACACCTCAGCTGACTTTCGCTCGCCATTTCAGATTGATCGGGATCGTGTCCTGCACACGCCGGCGTTCCGAAGGCTGCAGAGCAAAACCCAAGTTTTTTGGAGTGGAGAGTACGATTTTTACCGTACTCGATTGACCCATTCGCTCGAAGTCGCACAGATTGGCAAGTCCATCTGTCACTGGCTGAAGTATTCGAGCGACTTGCTCGCTGATGATTTTTTTGTCGATGAGGACTTGGTAGAGGCGGTTTGTCTTTCCCACGATTTGGGACATCCTCCTTTTGGCCATGCCGGTGAGCGGTCTTTGAACCACTTTATGGCGGGTTACGGCGGATTTGAGGGGAATGCCCAGACGCTGCGATTGCTCACTCAAAGGATTTTTTCACAAAGCCGAAAGGGGATGGATCCGTCGCGGGCTTTTTTGGATGGAGTATTGAAATACAAATCACTTTGGTCCGAGCTTAGAATCACGAAGGGGAAGCTGCCCAAGAATCATTTCCTTTATGATTCTCAGAGCGAAGAGTTGAGCTGGGCCATGGGAGGGAATGATTTTCCGGCGGAACTGCCACCGGGTGATGAGCGGGACAGCTTTAAATCCATCGAGTGCCAGATCATGGACTGGGCGGATGATACGGCATACTCCTTGAATGACCTTGCTGATTCGGTGAAAGCCGGGTTTCTCACCGTCGAGAGAATCGAGCGGTGGGCTGAGGGGCGTGGTCACGAAACCTCGGAAGATTCTCCGCTGGGTGCTCTTTTGAAGGCGATTCGCGGACAGCGAATCGAGCCCTTTGTTGGAAAGCGTATCGGGAAATACATTCAATCCGCGACCCTGGTAAAAGCCAACAACCTCTTGAGCGCAACCAGCCATCGATACGCCTTGGAGCTGATGGTTGATTCAGATGTAAGGGAAGAGAGCGAATTATTTAAAAGTCTCGCGTATGAAGTCGTGTTTCTTTCTCCCCAGCTCAAACAGCTGGAACACAAGGGCAGTTACATGCTTCGACGATTATGGGAGGTGATGGAGAAACGATATGTGCTGGGCGAAAATATCGATGGTCAGGATTTTGCGCTCCTGCCGGAAGCGGATGCTACTGAAATTTTGGAAGCAGACTCTCCCGGGAAGAAGGCTCGTCTTGTCTGTGATTTCCTGGCCGGAATGACCGATGGTTATGCGGCGAGAACATTCCGGAGACTCTTTGAGCCCGGATTCGGAAGTATCGGAGATCTTGTCGGTTAGATGCGCCTGGATCGCTTGGTTGGAAAATGGGCGGGGATGGGAAAGCGCCGAACCCGTGAGGTTTTCGAGTCCGGAAGGGTGAAGTTCAACGGGCAGATTTGTGAGGACGGCAAGATTTTGGTCGGGAAGTTCGATCATGTTCAGGTTGACGAAGTGATCTTGCAAAACGAGGAACCGCTTTACGTCATGCTTCACAAGCCACCGGGTATTGTGAGCGCGACGACCGATCTGGAACACCGGACTGTCATTGATTTGATTGAAGAGGACTGGTCCTCTCAGCTGCACTTGGCGGGGAGATTGGACCGGTTCACTTCCGGGTTGGTGATTCTTACGAATGACAGTAGTTATTCAGAGTCACTGACCGAGCCTTCGAAGAAGATTGGGAAACGCTATCTGGTTGAAGTTGATGGTGAGATCCGGACCGAGGTTATTTTGGCCTTTGAGGCAGGAATGTGGTTCGCCAAGGAAAAGGTGACCACTGCTCCTGCTGTTATTGAGTTGTTGGGGCAGTCCAGATGTCGGCTTACGATCTTCGAAGGGAAACACCATCAGATTAAGAGGATGTTTGCCAGGTTCTCTTTAAAAGTGACAACCCTTCATCGCGAGGCCATTGGTAATTTGGAGATTCCCGAAGACTTGAAGGAAGGCGATTGGACTGCATTCTTCCCCCTCTAGTCATACCCGAACTGGGTTAAGGTTTCCAAGGGTTGTGACTTGATGCCCTGAAAGACGACTCTAGTTTCCACCTATGAACTTGAAGCGTCTTCATTTACTCCTCCTGTTTGTGAGTTTCGGTCATTTGGCAGCTGCTGATGATCCTTTGGCCGGAATCACGAAAGGTTTTTTCAATGGGAAACGCCCTGTTGATGCCGTGCAGTTGGTCGGCGTTCGGGGCCATGTTTTGGTTCCGGAGTCCGAGAACGTGAACAGCCAGTGGGTGTTTCAGGAAGGTGTGCTGACCGCTTCACCAAAGTGGGATAGTCTGGTGACGCCGAATGTATATTCCGATTTCCGCATGCATGTGGAATTTAATGTCAACAGTGTGCCGAATGTGGATGCGGAAAAGAATGGGAATTCAGGAATCTATATTCAGAAACGATATGAGCTGCAGATTCTGAATTCGCACGGTGTTTCGGAGGATGACTACAAGGCGAGTTATGCTGGTAGTCTCTACCGTCAGAAAAAGCCGGACGAGCTGGTTTCGAAGCCAGCGGGTGAATGGCAGAACTACGATATCGTTTTTCGGGCTGCTCGGTTCGAGAATGGGAAGCGAGTGGAGAAGGCTCGCATCAGTGTTCAATACAATGGGGTTCTCATTCACGACGATTACGCATTTTCGAATAAGACCGGTGCTGGTCAAAAAGAGGGTCCGGAGCCGGGCCCGATAAAATTTCAGGGTCATCACAATCCGGTGAAATTTCGCAATTGTTGGATTCAACGCCTCGAGCTGGATGAACTGAAAAAGAAGGATGCTCCCGAGCTGAAAAAGAAAAAGGGATACACCTACGTCATTCCTTTTGATGAAATTCCGGCCGCTCCTGCTTTGAGGCCCAAGGAAGCCCTCGAGACTTTTCGACTCCACAAGGAGTTCGAGATGACTTTGGTCTCCTACGAGCCGGCCGTGCGGAACCCGCTGACGCGGTTAGATCAACGCGCGGGAAATTGAAAGGTCGTCAGACCACATTTACGCCTGAAGAGCTGAAAAACTTTTCAGTAGCTTACCGTTTTCTTGTTCGGCCGGTTTTACGTCTTGGGCCCTTGTTTTTTAGCTTGGGCTTCTTGTGTTGAAGTGGCTTTGAGCCTGTCTTGTTGCTCTTGCCCTTGACTGGCTGTGTTCTGATCAAACGTGGTTGTTTGTCATAGGTGAAGTCTTCGGCGAAGCACCTCTCAAGATTACCTTCAGCCAGGTCTTCCAATGAGCTTAGGCGATTTTGATCGCTCTTGGTGATAAAAGTGATGACTTCGGAGGACGCTGATCCCACGTGGCTGAGATAGTCGACGTCGATTTCGTGGACGTCAAAGTGAATGATGGTGGCTATGCCCGAGAGATCGCTTTCCCGAAGAACAGATTCGGTTGCGAAGAGGACATCGAGGGAGCCTTCCTTGAGAGACTCCAGTGCCCGGTCACGGACTTCCGGCTTTTTGTTTCCTGAAATATTTTCAGTCTCGAGATTCTGTCGGCTTGCGGAGGTGTTTAGCGCGTGGAGAGTTTCCTTGTTCCTTACAAAGACGAGGACAGGTGACTCGCTGAGCGATTCGGAAAGGAGATGAAGGAGGAGGTCTTCCTTTTGGTGTGGGAAGACTTCATAGATAGATTGGCACGCTGCTGACATGGGATCGAGTTATTTGACTTTGTTGATGGTTCCAAGCAGATCGTTGACGGCCTTATTGGTTACGCGGACGATGTATTTGTTTGGCTGATCTGTGAGAGCTTTTTGCAGTGCTGGCAGAGCAGGGCGGGCCTGTTCGTCGGCCTCGTCGAGAGCGATGGCTGCGTGCAAGCGGGACCATTCTTCCGGAGATTCAAGAGACTTGGATAGCTCGCCAAGGGCTTGTTTTTCTCTGGTTTTCATGCGGAGGAGCGCGCGGGCGGCTGCGACTCTCACCACGGTGGAAGATTCCTTCTCTAAAACAGTGAGGCAAGCGGTAGTGGCTTCCTTCGAATTTTGTCCAACGTTGCCAATGCCGGTGGCGGCCCAGTAGCGGACGGCGGCGTCTTTGTCTTTTAAGCCTTTGAGGAGCTCGGGCAGGGCCTGCTCGCCTTCGGATGCGAGAGAAGCCATTCGTCCAAGTCGCTCCGGGAGAGTTTTGTCATCGGTCTTTGCTAGAATGTCGTAACGGGAGCCGGCTTTCTTTTCGCGAAGGACCATCTCGGGCTCAGGGATGAGGCCAAGGTCACGGGTTTCTTTGATCCAGCTTTTGTGAACCTTACGGAATTTTTGAAGCTGTTCTTTGTGCTTGGGGTCGTTGGCGAGGTTGTTAATTTCGTGCGGATCATTTTTGAGATCGTAGAATTCTTCGACGGGTTTGCGGTCGGCCATGAAGAGTTTCATTGCGGGTGGCATTTTACCTGTGGCCGCAACGCGACGAAGTTCCTGCATGGTGACTCCTTTTTCGGGAGTGTTCATGTATTGGAAGTAGGGCTTGAGCGGTTCGTAGTTGCGGATGTAGCGGTAACGCTTATCCCGGACGCTGCGAATGATGTCGTAACGTTCGTCCATGCGGTCACGGGCTCCGTAAATATATTTGTGGGGAGGAGAGAGGTTTTTGCCAAGGAAGGCGCGCCCTTGGGTCACGGGAGGGGCGGGAAGGCCGGCGAGGTTGAGGGCGGTG
Organism: Akkermansiaceae bacterium; assembly: GCA_039768565.1. Lineage (GTDB taxonomy): Bacteria > Verrucomicrobiota > Verrucomicrobiia > Verrucomicrobiales > Akkermansiaceae > SW10. Next base: position 7,013 of record JBDNAG010000086.1, read on the forward strand.
TTGCCGAAGTCGAGTGAGCTAATGAGTTGGTCGTCGATCGTTCCAGGTTTGCCTTGCCCGGAGCTGCGGAACTTCTCAGGGATGCGAACGATGAGCGGAATGCGAGTGCCGGAATCGTAGAGCCAGCGTTTAGCACGGGGGAGGCCGACGCCGTGGTCGGACCAGTAAACGATGATGGTGTTTTCGTATTCGCCGGCCTCCTTGAGGGCCTCAATGTGGTCACCGACCCAGACATCCATGGCGGTGATGAGTTCGTAATTTCTCTTCCAGTCTTCGCGGACACGAGGGGTGTCGGGGTAGTAGGGCGGCAGGGTTTTGAGCTTGGATGGATCCTGTCGTTCGCCGGGTGAGAGATTCTTGGTGACGGTTTTGTATTTGGATTCACCGGCGATCCCGCTTTCGTGACAGCCGGTAAAGTTGAAGACTGCAAAGAAGGGCGCGTTTTTTTTCTTTGAGTTTTTCCAATGGGCTTTTCCGCTGCTGGCGTCCCAAGTCTCTTTTGGAGCTTTAAACTGATAGTCTGTTTTTGAGTTGTTGGTGCAATAGTAGCCGGCCTTTCGAAGGTAGGTAGGGAAAGGTTTGATGGTGTTCGGAAGGACGGCGCTGCTGCGCATGTGCATGGTGCCGATGCTTGTTTGATACATGCCGGTAATGATGGTTGAACGGCAGGGGGCGCAGACTCCGGCTGCGGTGTAGGCATTGGTGTAGCGGACTCCTTCCTTGGCGAGTTGATCAAGGTTGGGTGTGATGGCATTGGGGTCATCATAGCACCCGAAATGGGCGTTGATGTCCTCTGCCGAGAGCCAGAGAATGTTGGGGCGATCAACCGCGTTCAAAAAGGAGGAGACGCAGGTGATGACGAGAAGAATAAATTTCATTTTGAAGGTTTACGGTTCTTGTTTGAACGTTCGATGTAGCTTTTGAATTCCGGGCGAATTTTCCACTTTTCGATGAAGGGAGCATACGCTTTTGAAGTAGGCCATTTTCGAGTGAGGATAGGGTCGGGGGTCGATCCAGTGGGGAGATCCTCGCCGGCTAGGCTTCGGTCCACGGACTGATTCCATTCGTCGAGTTGTGATTGTAATTTGGCAGCTACCTCAGGGTGGGTCTTAATGAGGTTTTTCGATTCACTCCGATCTTTGCCCAGGTTGTAGAGTTGGTAGTTCTGGGAGTTTTTCGTGTCTTTCAGGAGTTTGAAATCGCCATCAATAATGGCCGTGCGGCCGGTGTGACGGAAGTAGAGTGGCTTTTTGCGAGATGCGATCTCTTTTTTGAAAAGTGGGAGAATGCTTGTTCCGTCAGCGGGTTTCAGTATTGAATCGTCGGGAAGTTCGATCATGTCGGCAATTGTGGGGAAGATGTCGACGATCCCACTCGGGTAGCTGCTTTGGCGTGCAGCGGGAATACCCGCGGGCCATTCGATGACGCAGGGGACGCGAAGCCCTCCTTCGAAAACACTTCCTTTGAAGTCGCGTAGATCGCCCACCGTTGTTGGGGTCACCCCTTTAAGACCCCCATTATCGCTGTTGAACCAGATCATGGTGTTCTCGTGAATTTCGAGCTTCCTGAGTCCCTCGCGGAGGGTCCCAATGCTGCGGTCCATGGCGACGAGTTCACCATAGTGTTCTGCTGACGAGGGCTTGAGGTTTCTAAAGGCTGCTTTGTCCTTATCAAGGGCGCGCCATGGAAGGTGGGGAGAGCCATACCAAATGACGGTGAAGAAGGGCTGCCCTGTCCGGGACTTTGCTTCGATAAATTTTAGGGCCTCGTTCACGATGATGTCTGAGGAATCTCCTTTGACGTCCTCGAAACTACCATTGCGGCTCATGATGGGATTGAGATCAAAAAAATTGGTAACGGAATACCAATGGTCGAAGCCAAAGATTCCCGGGTGGTGGCTGTCTGTTTTTAGAATGGGAGCTCCTGGGCCACTGTAGCCATTGAGATGCCATTTCCCAAAATGTCCGGTAGCATAACCTGCCTTTTTAAGGGCGGCTGGAAGGGCTTTTTCCTGACGACGTAGGGCATGTCCGTGATTGAGGACGGTGGTGCGGTCGTTGCTACGACCAGTAAGAATAGAAGCACGGGAAGGAGAGCAGTTGGGAGCAGCGTAGAATCGGTCGAGGCGGAGACCGTTGGCGGCCATTGCGTCGAGATTGGGGGTCTTGAGGATGGGGTGATCGTTGTAACTGGTCTCGCCCCAGCCTTGGTCATCGGTCATGACGAGGATGATGTTAGGTCGATTTTCCGCACGCAGAGAGGCGGAGAGGTAGAGGGTGAGAAGGAAGAGGGATTTCATTGGTTTTGGTAGTCTTGTCCGGCGTGACTGTTCAGAACAGATTTTTGCCAGGCAGTGAGTTGTTTTTGCATGGTGGTGAATCGTTCGGATTGCCGGGCGTTTAGCGAATTGGTCTCCATTGGGTCTTTGGACAGGTCGTAGAGTTCCCAGGTTGTTTGCTTCTTCTGATAAATGGCGTGGATTTTGAATGGCCAATCGAGGAGGGCGGCGTGTCCGGATTCGTGGGAAGTCGCGTTATACCTCGGGAAGTCATTAACGTTCTTCAAAAGCCGGTTCGGGAATGGATTGGGTTGCTTTGCTTGTTGAGCTTCCATGAGCTTCTTGATGATGCGGTCGCTCCAGGTTGATTGACCTCCGGTGAACTTATGCCAAAACCCGATGGGTCTGCCGCGCTTGGTTTTTTCGCCACTAATGAAAGGAAGGAGGTTGATGCCATCGAGCGGTGCTTGTTTTTTGATTGTTGTTCCAGTGAGAGCCAGGAGCGTGGGATAAATATCGGTTGAGCTGGTGGGAGCGGCGATGCGGACGGGCTTGAATTTGGCCGGGTATTCAATGATGGAGGGGACTCGGAGGCCTCCTTCGTAGACCGAGCCTTTTTTCTCACGTCCGCCGGAGTGTTCCTTCACAAGTCCTCCGTTATCAGATGTATACCAGAGAAGGGTGTTGTCGGCGATTTTGAGGTCTCGAAGGGTTTTGCGAAGTCGGCCCATCTGCTTATCGAGTAGGGTGATTTCCTGATAATAGGGAGCGTGGGGCTTGCCTTTGTAGAGATCGGGGTTGGAGGAGGTTTCGCGATGTGGATCGTGAGGTGAGGGGAACCAGATGACGGTAAAGGTGGGTTGCTTGGGACTGTGGGATTTGAGGTGGTCGAGGGCGTGATCCATGGTAACGACAGTGCCCTGACCTTTAAATTGATGGAACTGGCCGTTGAGGGAGAGATAAGGATGGAGGTCGAAGAAATTGAGTCCGGTAAGCCAGTGGTCGAAACCTTGTCCTCCGGGAGAGGTGGGGCTTTCTTTTTGAACGGAGCCGATATGCCATTTGCCAAAGTGAGCAGTGAGGTAGCCACTTGATTTTAAGGCTTCGGCGATGGTTGTTTCGTGGGGGCGGAGGTAGTGACCGTGGTTGGGGACATTGACGCGGACGGGGTTACGTCCGGTCATGACACTGGCCCGGGTGGGAGAGCAGACGGGAGCTCCGGCGTAGAAGCGGTCAAAGATGACGGACTTCTTGGACATGTTGTCGAGGTAGGGGGTTTTGACGTAAGGATGACCGGTGAAGCCGCAGTCGCCGTATCCCTGGTCATCGGCCATAACAAGAATGATGTGCGGGCGATCGGCTGCATGCAGCGACGTGATGACGCAAAGAAGAAAGAGGAGGGATTTCATTGAGAAGGTTTTCTATTCGAAGCGAAACCAGTCGAGATTGGCGAGGTGTTGCTTGCCGGGATTTGTGAAGGTGAGACGAAGGTCAACGAGTCCGTCTGGTAGGTTTATAAGCGGGAGCGTGAATTCTTCCCACTTGTTCCAATCACCGGTAGGCTTAATTTGATTGGTAGCAATCGTTTTGCCGTTGGCCGAGATGGTGATTTTTGCACCCGGACCTGCCGAGGCATAGCGGAGCGTGATGGTTTTGCAGTTTTTGATGCGGAATCCGGGATACTCCGCCCAGTGGGAATGGTTGATGGCGCCAATGAATTTTAAATTTTCCTTCCCAAGGATTTGCGGGCCTTTGTGGGAAGAAAAATTTTCGGCCTGAATGGTGCGTGGATAGAGTCGGATGGAGGTTCCGCCTGAAAGTGGAGCGGCTTTGCCGCCGTGCGCTCCGAAGTCGGTGAAGTTCGCAGATAGTTCAAGTGATTGATCTGAGTTCGATGGCAATAGGCTGCCTTTGATGCCTCGTGAAACTTGTGGTGCGTTTTTCTCGGAGAGAGAGTAGATCCAGCGAACCATGGAGGCAACTTGGTCCCGTTTGAGGTTGGGGTGAGGAAGCATTGGGATTTCCCCCCAAACTTTTGATGACCCCTTCATCACTCTTGAGACCGAGATGTCGAACGCCGATGAGTCGTCCTTGTAGCGCTTGGCGATGTCGTTAAATGAGGGGCCAATGAGTTTTTGGGTGGAGTGGTGACAGTTGAAACAATCGGATGCGCGAATGGCGGAGAGACCGGGGGCAACCTTGGCGAGAGGCGCCAAGGTCACGACGGTTGATGCGAAGGAATCTGATTTCGTCTTTGAATCGCCATCTTCTGGATCGTTTGCGTTAAGGCGATATTCGATGGCTTTTCCTCGTGTGAAAAAGGATCCGTCGAGAGGGGAGTCAAACGTGAGTTCAGGAGGAGAATTGCCAGCGATGACGTGTTGGGTTAGTTCGCGGAATGCACCTTTTTCGTCTGTGACCCTCAAGGTGATGGGATGGTTTCCGGGTTCGGTGAATGAGATCGTAGTTTTTGCGTTCGTTGAGATAGTCTTGCCATCTTTGATCCAAGCGAATTGCAGAGATGCGTTTTCGGGGTCAGTGGAGTCTGAGGCATCGAGTTGGACATCGAGAGGAAGAGGGCCATGTTTTTTGTTGATGGTGAATTTGGCGACGGGGTCAAGATTGCCATGGCGGTAGCTGATATGGAGAAGTTTGGCGTCCTTGTTGTTTCCCCATGTCGCACCGTAGTCGATGAACCAAAGCGTTCCATCGGGCGCAAAGATTGCGTCGGAAGGACGTTTGATTTCGACGGGAAGCGAAAAGTTTTCGATGCCGATAAGATTTTCATTTTGATCAAGTCGTGCCCACTTGATGAAGGGGCGGTTCCAGTCCCAGAAGAGGAGACAGTGATCAAAGTTCTTGGGGAAGCCTCCCGTTTTTTCGAACTTGGGATCGTAGTGGAAAACTGGACCGGCGCAGGCGGTTCGGCCTCCTTTTTTGAGTTCGGGGAATTTCTTTGAATCAGCGTAGGGATAGAAGATGAGTGCTTTTTGAGCCGGGGGAAGATCTTGCCTGCCTGTGTTGAGGGGCGAATCGTTGATGGGGTTTTGAACGTTGAACTTTTTCCCGACCTTGCTGTTGGTAAAGTCGACGCGAGCGTAAGGCCTGTTGTCAGCGATGAAATAGGGCCACCCGAAGAATCCGGCTTTGCGGGCTTGGTTGATTTCGTCATGGCCAGCGGGTCCGCGAGGTCCTTCTTTTCCGGCATCAGGACCAACGTCGCCCCAGTAAAGATGGCCGGATTTTGGATCAAGGGAGAACTTCCAAGGGTTGCGACAGCCCATGATGTAGATTTCGGGTCGTGTGCCTTTGGTTCCAGGAGGGAAAAGGTTGCCTTCGGGAATGGTGTAAGTTGCGTCAGGCTGAACCTTGATGCGAATTAATCCGCCGCGAAGATCGTTGGGATTGGCGGAAGATTTTTCGGCGTTCCATGGTTCGCGATTGGGGCGCCGGTCAATGGGAGCATAGGATGCTGAGTCTCCAAAGGGATGGGTGTTGTCTCCGGCGGAGGCGAAGAGACAGCCATCCGGCCCAAACTTGAGCATGCCGCCATGGTGACAGCACTCGCGCCGCTGAGTGGCCCATTCAATGACTTTGGCCTCGTCGGTGAGCGCGTCGCTTTTGAGAGTGAAGCGGCTGATGCGTTGTCCGATAAAGTCAGCAGGTGAGTAGAGGAGAAAGAGGTGGCCGTTTTTCTCAAAGTTGGGATCCAGGGCGATGCCGAGGAGCCCGTTTTCCTGCTCTCCAAATATTTTAATCTCAGCGAGGGTGGTTCGCTCTCCGGTGGTAGGGTGAATGCGACTGACCTTGCCTTGCAATTCGATGAGGTAAACGGAGCCATCGGGTCCAAGATCCATTCCCATGGGGCGGGCGAAGTCTTCGGCAATGGTTTTGACTTCGAAGCGGAAGGAGTCGGCCGCAGTTGCGAACGAGCAGAGAAAGAGTAGGAGGATAAATCGGGACATGTGGCAAGTGAACGGAATCCACAAGTTCTGAGGAATTGAGAACTCGAAGGCAAGGGGGCTTTTTAGGGCGTGCGGCCGATCTCGGTTCCAAGTTGCTCGAGGAAATCGGTCAGGAACTGCGTGCGTTCCTTTGCGAGGGTCTTTCCGGCTTCGGTTTGCATGGTGTCTTTTAATCCGAGGAGCTTGGCGTAGAAATGGTCGACGCAGTATTTGGTATCGTTGATTGTGCGATTTTCAACGAATGGATCCTCGGTATGATAAAGACCCGAGCCCATGTAGCCGCCGAGCATGAGGCAGCGGCTGAGCCCGACGGCGCCGAGGGCATCGATGCGGTCTGCATCCTGGAGGACCTTGGCTTCGATGGTGCGCGGGGTGATGTCTGCGGAAAAACTGTGGGCTTCGATCGCGTGATGAATGAAGTCGAAATGTTTTTCCGGGTATCCGTGTTTCTTGAGAATGGTGAGAGCGTGATCGGCGGCGAGGCTGGATGCTTTGGAGCGTTGTGGGGAATCTTTGGCGACGTGAACACAGTCGTGAAGCCAGGCCGCGGGGAGGAGGACGTCGAGAGTGAGATCTTCGATTACAGCGAGATTCTTGGCGTTAAGGACGACCCGCCGAATGTGTTCAAGATCGTGGGCCGGGTCTCCGGATTCAATGGCTGACTCAAAAACTGCCGACCAATCTGCGATTTCTTCGTCCGTCATAATAGGGAGTCTTGGCATATCGATTGCGATGAACAAGTCATGAGCAAATCAAAGTTTTTGCGAGCGAATGTTCACAGGGAAAAGCGCCGAGTGAAGTAGTCAGGTGGAACCGATTCGGTGAGCCAAACGCCATTCTCAGAAAGGAAAAACTGGTGCCCGTGGTCTCTCATGACACTTGCGGTGATTTCCAAGATGATGGGTTTTCTGTGCCTTTTGCCGACGTCGTTAGCGGTGTGGATGTCTGCGCTGAGGTGAACGTGTTGGCGGGACATTTTGGTGAGCCCTTCGTTTTCGATGAGCCCCATGAAGCGAGTGGCGGTGCCGTGGTAGAGGAACTCGGGAGGAGATTGGGGCGTGAGCGCCAGGTTAATTTCAATAGAGTGGCCTTGGGAAGCCCGGATGCTTTTACTGTCCTCGGAAAAGGCGAAGCGCTTTTTGTTGTTCTCAGTGACGATTCTTTGAAGGCCTTCGAGGGTTAGTTTTTTCCCATATAGTTCGAGGTGGAAAAGGAGGTCATCGACCGGCGCCCAGCCTTTGGGGTCGAGTTCTAGTCCGATTTCCTCCGGCTTGTGGCGGAGGACAAGGCTGAGGAATCGGCTCAGCTTTTGTTCGTGTTTGGTCATGGAAAGGAGTCAGGGCTCCTCGCCGTGGCTCCTTTTAAGAGGGCCGGATGCTTACTGGGCATACTTTTAACTCGGCGGTCTGAGTGATGGGGTCGTAGCCTGAACCTGTCAGGATGTTGACGTTGGTTTCGGCGAAGCTGAAGCTGGTGAAGACGGTTCCGCGTGGACTCCGGGTGGTGGTTTCGACTTTGAGTTCGATCTCGCCACGGCGGCTGGCTATTTTGGCGATGTTGCCGTCGATAAGTCCCCAGTTTTTGGCGTCGTCGGGGTGGACTTCAAGGGTTTCCTCGGCGAGGAGGTATTCGATGCCGCTGGCGCGGCCGGTTTGGGTCCGGGTGTGGTAAGCTTGTAAGCGGCGGCCGGTGGTGAGCCAGACGGGGTAATTGTCGTCGATGACTTCGGCTGGGTCGCGGTAGCCGATGATTTTGAAGAGGCCGGGTTTACCGTCTTTGAATTCGTTTTCGTGAAGTCGCGGGGTGCCGGGATGGCCTTCTTCAGGAACGGGCCAGTGATAGACTCCGTCGCCAATGTTGTCCCAGTTGAGGCCTTTGTAGATGGGGCTGAGGGAGCAGAGTTCGTTGAAGACGTCTTTGGCGCTTTCAAACTCGAAGCCAGGGATGCCGAGTTCCTTGGCGATACCGGCGATAATCCACCAGTCGGGCATGGAGTCACCATGGCTTGGGACTGCCTTGCGAAGTCGCTGAACGCGGCGTTCGGTGTTGGCCTGGACGCCATCGGTCTCACCCCAAGCAGAGGCTGGGAGGACGACATCAGCCATTTGCGCGGTTTCGGTCATGAAGATGTCGATAACGACGAGGTGATCAAGAGAGTTGAGAGCCTTTTCGCAGTGGTTTTTGTCGGGGTCGGTGACGACGGTATTCTCGCCATTGATGAGCATGGCGTGAATGCCGTCTTCTTTCTGTCCGCACAGGTTAAGGGCCGTTACCTTGGTCATCGACTTGCCGAGGTCCATCTCGGGTTGCTGGTAAGCGACCTTAAATTTATCGAGTGATTCTTGAGCGGCGACGGGTTGGAAGCCGGGGTAGTTTGCGGGAACGGCTCCGCAGTCCCCGGCACCTTGAATATTGTTCTGTCCACGCATCGGGTTGATGCCGGTGCCTTCCTTGCCGAGGTTGCCGGTGAGGAGGGCGAGGTTGCAGAGTGATTGGACGTTATCGACGCCGCAGATGTGCTCGGTGATGCCGAGGGTGTAGTAAATGGCACCGAGTTTCGCGGAGCCGTAAAGTCGGCCGGCGGTTTCGATGTCGGTAGCTGGGACTTCACAGATTTCGGAGGCCCACTCGGGAGTGAATTCCTTAACGTGTGAGATGAAGGCTTCGATTTCGGCGCAGCGTTCGGCGATGAATTCTTTGTCCTCCAGACCTTCGCGAACGATGACGTGTGCCATGGCGAGGAGGAGGGCGACGTCGGAGCCGACACGAATGGGGAGGTGAAGGTGCGCGAGTTTGGCAAGACGGGTCTTGCGGGGGTCGGCGACGACAAGCTTGGCTCCCTTGGTGAGAGCTTTCTTGAGGCCGGTGGCGGCGACGGGGTGGCACTCGGTCATGTTGGTGCCGATGGCGAAGATGGTGTCGGGCTTGTCCATGTCCTCGAGAGGATTGGACATTGCGCCTCTTCCGATTTGAGC
>JBDNAG010000087.1:0-31831 GCA_039768565.1 Akkermansiaceae bacterium
CCGAGTTCGAGATCGACCACATTCCCGGCGCCATCAATTTGCCGGTTCTGGATGATGAAGAACGTCACGACGTCGGCCTCCTTCACGCTCAGAATCCATACAAGGCACGGCGGCTGGGAGCGACCTTGATCACCAAGAATATTCACCGCCACCTTGAAGGCTCCCTTGCAAACCTCCCCAACTCATTCGCGCCTCTTGTTTATTGTTGGCGAGGCAATCTGCGATCCAATTCGATGGCCCTGATTTTCCGAGCCATTGGCTGGAGATCGCGGGTCCTGGACGGAGGGTATCAAGCTTGGCGTAAGTTCCTCATTGCCGACCTCAACCCACTGATCGGGGCCAGCCAACCTGAGCTGGTCATTCTCGGAGGATTAACCGGCTGCGGAAAAACCCGTTTGCTTCATGAACTGGACCGTCAGGGAGCCCAGGTCCTCGACCTTGAAGGACTTGCAAATCACAAGGGTTCGATTCTCGGCAATGCACCCGATAGTCCGCAGCCGAGTCAGAAGCGCTTCGAATCTCGGCTTTGGGAAGCATTCCAGAAATTTGATCGCAACAAACCCGTCTTCACCGAGGCCGAGTCCAACCGGATTGGCCGCCTGCAGTGTCCCCCGCCTTTATGGAAACGCCTGGGTGATGGCAGAGTCGTCTTGATCGATCTTCCTCTTCACGAGCGAGGCAAACTGCTGGCGCTCGAATACGAACACTTCATTGCAAACCCTCAATCGCTCAAGGACACTCTGGACGGTCTTCGACGATTGCGCGGAAACGAACAAGTCGACGAATGGCACAGTCAAATTGATGGACGTGATTGGTCAACCTTCCTCGAGTCAATTCTCGTGAAGCATTATGACCTTTGCTATCGGCAACCCGGTTCGGAAGATTCCATTTATGCCGAACCCGCGGCCACTGTTTCCATCCCAAGTGTTGCCGATAACGACTACGAAAAAGCGGCAGCCGATTTGATTGCCAAGCACTCGTGATTGACGCCCACAACCACCTTCAAGATGCGCGCTTTGTGGGTAGGCAAAGTGACGTCATCGAGACAATGAAGGAATTCGGGATCACCGGTTGCGTGGTAAATGGAACATCGGAAAAGGACTGGCCGGATGTCGCACTTCTGGCCGAACAGTTCCCGGATTTCATCCGCCCTGCATTCGGACTTCACCCGTGGAAAGTTAGCGAACGTTCATCCCACTGGCTCCAAACGCTTGAGGGTTATCTTAATCGACATCCAAAGGCCTCGCTTGGGGAATGCGGACTTGATCGCTGGATGACATCTCCAAACCTATCTGACCAACATAAAGTTTTCCGGGACCAGATGGAGCTCGCCGCTTCTCTTGGTCGGCCTGTTACGATTCATTGCCTGAAAGCATGGGGCCCCTTGATGTCCGAACTCAAAAACCTCCCGCATCTCCCCCGCTTTCTTCTCCATTCATTTGGAGGATCCTTGGAAACCGCGAGAGAGGCCGCCAAGCTAGGTGCCTATTTTTCGTTTTCGGGATATTTTCTTCGGCCTCGAAAGTCCAAGGTGCGGGATACCTTCGCCGACCTGCCCCTTGAACGGGTCCTGGTTGAAACCGATGCCCCCGACATGGCGCCTCCCAATCCGCAGCTTGAATTTCACGACGTGAATCACCCCGCGAACCTCGCCTTCATCTCTCTTGAGTTAGCGAAAATATGCAACACCGTCCCGGAAACCTTCACGGCAAATACCCGGGTCTTTCTAGGTGAATAAAATTAGGTGCCACCCATTCATAAAAAAGGGCACGGTTTCCCGCGCCCCTTGAAAATTGATTATAGTGAACTCTAGTGGGACTTGCAGAATTCCTCAAACCGGCTGATGCCTTCGTTAAGGACATCTAAGGTTGTGCAGTAACTGATGCGAACGCCCATGTCGTGACCAAATGCCACACCGGGAACAGCAGCGACCTTATAACGGGTAAGAAGCTTGTCGCAAAGATTGACCGACTTGAGGCCAAGACCAGTGCAGTTCACGAAAAAGTAAAATGCCCCTTTCGGCTCAACGACACTGACATTCGGAATGGCCTTGAGACGCGCCAACATAAACTGGCGCCTCACGTCATACTCACCACGAAGATTTTCAATGAACTGAGCTGAGCCTTCGTCGGTAAGGGCAGCCAGTGCGCCATACTGGGCGAAACTGGTCGCGTTTGAACTGGTATGTCCCTGAATAGTTGAAAGTGCTTTTGCGATCGCTTCGGGAGCAGCGGTGTAACCCACACGCCAACCGGTCATCGAATGTGACTTGGAGAATCCATTAACCGTAATCGTAAGATTGTAGGCGTCTTCATTGACCGAAGCCACGCTGACGTGCTTTTCCTCACCATAGACAAGGTGCTCGTAGATTTCGTCAGCAAGAATGATGATATCCTCGTAGGAAGCTACTTCGACGATGCCCTCGATTTCTTCGCGGCTGTATACCGAACCAGTCGGGTTACCCGGAGTGTTCAAGACGATCATCTTTGTCCGGGGAGACATCGCGTCTTCGAATTCGTCAGCAGTGATCTTCCACTTGTTGCTTTCCTTAGTCTCCACCAACACGGGAACACCCCCGGCCAACTTGACCATCTCGGGATAGCTGACCCAATATGGAGACGGAATGATGACTTCGTCTCCTTCCTCAACAACGGCGAGAATTGCATTGAAACAAGCCTGTTTGGCACCGGAAGTGACACAAATTTGGCTCGGATCATAATCGAGGTTATTTTGGGTTTTGAGCTTGGTCGAGAGTGCCTCACGCAACTCGGGGATTCCCGCGGCAGGAGTGTACTTGGTCTTACCCTCGGCAAGCGCAGTGTATGCCGCCTGTTTGATAAAATCAGGGGTGTCGCAGTCGGGCTCGCCGCCGGCAAGTCCATAAACTTCTTCACCTGCAGCCCGGAGTGCCTTGGCCTGGTTGGTAACGGAGAGGGTCAGCGATGGGGTCACTGATGTTACGCGATTTGAGAGACTTTCCATGATGTTATGTAGATAAGTAATACCCCAGAACCGGGAAAAAACATGTATGGTAGCGATTGTCGCGTTCCTCCCCGGGGAGCGGGTGATTTCTGCACCTGAGGCGGCGTCCTTGCAAGGCAAATGAGTTTTGTCCGTGGATTTTTTTCACCACGCCCCGACTTGGCCCATCACGGGGCGTCAAAATTTGCCGTCACCCACTTTCCGATCTTTTTATTCGAGATCCGCTTGAATCCACAGCCCTCCGCCATCGCTAAAACTTCCTCCCATTGCTCCGCCAGAATTCCTGATAAAATAAGGTGTCCCTCGCTTTCGATCCATTTCGCCATCAAGGGAAGAGCCTCGATCAAGACTGTCGAAAAGAGATTCGCGGTCACGACTTGAAATCGTTGCGAATTTTTCCACTCAAATACATCCGCCTCAAAGATCTCGATATCAGTGATTTTGTTTCGCTCCATGTTCAAGGCCGCAACCTCGACAGCCTTACCATCGAAATCGAAGGCTTTGACCTCCCCTGCTCCCAAAAGCTTACCAGCCATCGCCAACACGCCACTTCCGGTGCCAAGATCCAGAAAGCTCCAGCCGGGCGGAAAACGCCCCGAATAGTCCACCAGCAATCTCAGACAAGTCGCGGTGGTTGGATGATCACCGGTCCCAAAAGCCATCTCCGGGGGGACCACAATAACAGATTTATCAGGGTATGTCCCCTCAGCGACCTCAACCTGTGAAATCACAAGCCGATCCCGGATCATCAGCGGCTCGGATTTAGGCGCACTCATCGCAACCCAGTTGCGCGACTTTAATTCACGAACCGATCCCCCGAACTGCTCTTGAATCTCAAGTGCCCCTCTTTCGTCCTCACAATAGACTTCAACCCGGATCGACTTCCCTCCCTTGATTTCGCTAATGACCGAGTTTGGATTGCCGTAAAACCTTTCCTCCCAAGCGTCTGTCCACTTCACAGCAGACAATTTTGACCAAACCCACATGAACACGACTTACCCGCCCCAGACAGATGCATCAAGCTTTAAGAAACTGACTCACAAGACGTTCATGTTCAAAAGCTGGTGATCTGGAGTCGCTTAGAGCCATATACCGCTCCCAATTTTTGAGCTTTAAATCATCACGAGGATTTCCGCGCACCTCGATCCGGCGCTTTCGCTCAACGTCATCACAGGTCACAAAAACAACACGAACCGCAGTCTGAAATTGCTCTGCAAGCTCATCCCGCCAACCGGGATTTCGAATCTCCCTCGTAAACGGGCCCACGAGAATCACATCGACGTGAGCCAGGTTTTCAGCCGCCGTGGCAAACAAACAGTCATAAACAGGATCCCGGAAAGCCTTACGATATTCAGGTGAATCCCGATCATCGGGATCAAATCCACCTAATGACATTCCAGCCCGCACCACGGGTTCGGTAACGGTATCGCTGTCCAAAAGACAAGCTCCCTTCTCGGCAGCCAGCTTCCTTCCATAAGTGCTTTTCCCGACACCCGCGGGTCCACAAATGACCCAAAGATCACCCATCAATATTTTCCAACTTTTCCGGCATCCACTCCCTGAACGAACTTCGCGATCGTCTCTCTGGCATGAGCCTTGCCCGCTTTCGCATCATATCCTTCATCAGAACCTTCGAGCTGCATCGCGTATCCAAAGTGAAGTTGATAGAGCTTCTTTCCATCAACCTCCGACTTCAACGAGAAGGCCGGGTGCTTCTCAAAAACATTGGCCCAGGCGGCACGAACTTCCTTCCAATATTCTCCGGTCTTTTCCCAAGTCGTTTCGGCAGCCTTCAGTGAAGGCTCGCTGATCCGCTCATAACGATTCACCCCCAATTCCTGGCCAACGATCGTGATTTTACCTTTTTCTCCCAAAGCCACTTTTTGATTCTGTTGGGTGTGAACCCAACCATTGGCTGTGATTGTCAACTCATGCACGCCCTGCAAAACCTGATAATCACTCCGGACCGAAAACTCCCGCCGAGGTAAGGGCCGCCAACAGGAATCACTCCGCCAAGCTGACATGCCGCCGGTGTGATTCCACTCGCCCACCACCTCATAGCGTGGTGAATCATCGACTTGAAAAACCGCCTGTGTCCATTTCCCCTTCACTCTTTGGGGTTTCAGCTTTTCGTGCGCCCACGTAGAATTCCCCCGAAAGGTTTGGAGTTCATTGTCTTCATATGTCCAATCCTGACGCCAGTGTTTCATCACCATTGGCCCCATTTCTTTCCCGTCCTTGTCCTTGAAATACATCACAAGGCTGTGTTGCAGACTAATGAATTTCTCTTCGGAAGCCAGAACCTGAACATGCTCGGTGCCCCACGAAAAGTATGGCTTGGGTGGCTTGTAGCCCTTGGTGAACCCCATGGTCTCGATAAAATCAAAACTAATGCGATAGCTCCCGGCTAGGGCCAGAATGGCCCGACGATCCTTCTCAATTCCGGAATCCGCTTTCTCTTGAAGCTTCCCCCAGGCTTCGGATGGGGTTTCATCGAGAGTCACCTCAGTTCCGCGACTGGTCCCACCGCGAGGCTGCATTTCCGCGACCTCCGTGAATGGCCAGGCGAAAACGTGCCCGCGAACGACCTTTTCCTCATTCGTCTCTTTCTCCGCATCATCCTGCCCCTGAGCAAAAAGCCCAAGAACGGCACTCATCAAAATTGCTCGTTTCATAGTAGTATCATTTATGATTTTCGCCGAATTGCAACCGGCCAAAATCTTTACGATTTTAGGGTCTTCTCCATCCATACCAGAATCTTGGCCCGATACTCACCATCGTTCATCCAGAGCGCCCGGGTATGAGAGCCATTTGGAATCCGGTAGATTGTCTTGGGCTCCTTCGCCTTCTTGAAGAGAATCTCCCCTTGAGCCAAAGGGACAGTGGCATCCTTGGTGCCATGCGCGATTAAAACGGAAATTGGAGATATTTTCTCCACCAGATCCCGCGCCGATAACTCATCGCTCACCAACTCGGTGCCCGTTTCGCCAGCAAACTTCCTCGCCATGTCCTGATATGAGGCAAATCCGGCAAAACAGACGACTCCACGGACACCCGGGATCATTTTTTCACCCAAAGCCGCCAGCGACTTCGCCCCACCCAGACTGTGCCCGAAAGAAATCATCCGTTTCCCGTCAACATCTTCACGTGACTTCGCAAAATTAATTGCAGCCCGGGCATCCTGCACCAACCCCCTGCGAGTGATCTCGCCCTCGGATTTTCCATATCCCCGGTAATCGTACAGCAGCACCTGATAACCGGCCCGAGCCATCCAGCCCACAAAGCCGATGTGATAT
Organism: Akkermansiaceae bacterium; assembly: GCA_039768565.1. Lineage (GTDB taxonomy): Bacteria > Verrucomicrobiota > Verrucomicrobiia > Verrucomicrobiales > Akkermansiaceae > SW10. The sequence continues at coordinate 6,279 of JBDNAG010000087.1, forward strand.
CCCACCGATCCGGCGTTCCCATGATGAAAAACCACCGTCCCTTTTGGCTTCACCTTTTCAAAAGGCTGAAAAAACCAGCCATGCAGCTTGGTGCCATCCTCGGATTTAAAAGTAACATCTTCAAAACGGTGACCAAAGTCAGAGGGCTTATCTGGAGCAGTTTTCGTTGGGTAATAAAAAAGGCGATTTGCCCCGTTCTTGCCCAGCAACTTTTCAGCGAGAGCACCAAGGCTCGATTTCTTTCCCGAAGCGGGCTTCGTTTCGTCAGCAAAAAGAGACGTAAACATCGAAAGAGCGACCAGGTAGCGAATCATCCTAGCCGAAAATATACCCGATTCCCCAGGAAATCCATAGCGGCATTGTTACCAAAGCGACAATCGAAGTTGCGATAACTCCCTGCACCGCGACTCCCGGGCTTCCACCGTAATGGCGGGCCACAATAATCGGACTCACCGCAGCCGGCATCGAAGCTTGAACCAAAAGGACTTGCTTCATTTCAGGAATCAAGGGCAACCATTTTGCAGCTATCAGGAAAATGACAGGCATGATCGCGATTCTCACCAAAAGAGATCCTGACGCCACCTTCTTCGACATTCCCTCTTTTCCGATCAGGTCATACATCGTCGCGCCAATCAAAACGAGCCCCATAGGAAAAGCACAGGCTCCGAGCCACGAAATCATCTGGCGCACACCCGCCCCAACGATACCTCCACCCGATGCCTCAAAAAACCGCCACCCTCCGGTCACCGAAAGCAAGACCCCCAGAACCACCGAAACCGTAGGACCATTCACCAGCAACTTGGGATTCCCGAAAATCGACCCCGTCATTATCATCACGCCTACCAGCCACAATGCGATCTCGACTCCCAAGCTGTGAATAAACAGAACTCCATAAACCTGCTCGTTGCCATTCAACGCGACAAAGAGCGCCCCCAAAAGCGGGATCGCGATGTAGCCGTAATTTTGGGTTCCCACCGCAACACAAAAGGTTCGCCGACCATTGCCCGGCTTCAATCCCAGAGCCAATCCGGTCAGATAGGCCACGGCCATCCCCAAAATCACCAGTCCAAATCCCAGCCCCACGCCCCAAGCCAAAACATCAAACTGCCGAACCAAGTCATTCCCCAGAGTCTTATCCAAAATCAGACAGGGATAGAGACAGTGAATGACCATTTTAAGCATCCCCTTCTCCATTTCAGGCGTCACCACTTTTAGCCCCCGAAGGAACAAGCCAACCCCCACCAGCAGATAAACTGGAAGAATTGCTTGCAAGATGACCGAAAAACTCACGCCCCTTGTTTGAATCGCCGGCGCTTAATCTGCAAGCAGTATGAAGAGAGCTTCTTGTCAACAAAAGCAGGTCTCAGTGGTCACGCTCAATCAATAGCGCTAGGAGTTTGGGAATTAAAACGCCGGAGGAGTCTGCGAAAGATGGGTATCCCGGCGAGAGATGGCGTGCTCAAAATGCTTCCTGCATTTCGTCCTCTGGCCTTCACTTTGGAAGCATGTTGACATCTAGGCCTAGAAACCTATTGAGGGGAACGTTCTTCCCACTTTGAGTGGACCACAACCTAGAAAAGGAATATTTTGAGACCATGAACCCAAAAAGAGTCACTCTTATAACAACATTCCTGATAGGGATGAGTCACGCGAACGAGCGCCCCAACATTATTCTTATGATGGCCGATGACATGGGCTGGGGCGACCCATCCTACAATTCCGGCTCGATCAACACCCCTGCACTGGATGCCATGGCTGAGCAAGGCTTGCGATTTGATCGCTTCTACTCGGCCAGTGCCGTTTGCTCTCCAACTCGCGGAAGTTGTCTTACCGGTCGTAATCCACTGAGGCTAGGAATTCCCCACGCCAACCAAGGCCGCCTCGAGGCTGATGAAACACCCCTCTCCGAAGTGCTTGATAGTGTCGGGTATGCAACTGGTCATTTTGGGAAGTGGCATCTGGGGACAATGACCACCCTGCGTTCGGACTCCAATCGGGGCTCAGCGGGAAATACCTCAGCTTACTCTCCGCCGTGGCAGCATCAATATGATTTCATCTTCGCCACCGAAGCCAAGGTTCCCACCTTCCACCCGATGCGGCGCACCGTGAATGGACTGCCAGAGCCAACCAGTTTCAGTGATCCCAATTTCTACGGAACCTATTATTGGACTCCACCCGCGAACCCCGTTGATTGGCCATCAGCTGCCGAGGGCACGATTGTTCAGCTCGATGATAACCTAAGTGGGGATGATTCACGGGTCATTATGGATCGGGTGATTCCTTTTGTACAAGACGCCGTTACAGCAGGAGATCCCTTCTTTACCGTGGTTTGGTTTCACACTCCACATAAGCCACTTCCTGACCCCGATGGAATCACAGGTGTCGATTCAGATGCTTCATATATCGATGCGATCGTTGGGATGGATACGCAAATTGCGCGGCTCCGGGCGGAGCTCGACACTCTGGGGGTGACGGACAATACCATGTTTTGGTTTTGTTCCGACAATGGTCCTGAGAACGGCGTTGGCAGCTCCGGCCCCTATCGTGCCCGTAAGCGAAGTCTTCATGAAGGCGGAGTGAGAGTGCCAGGACTTCTTGTTTGGCCCGACAAGATTTCAGCTCCGATGACAAGCGATTTCCCCGCAGTTACCAGCGACTACTATCCCACCATTCTTGATTATCTCTGCATTGATGTTCCAGGCCAGAAGCCTCTCGACGGAGTCTCATTACGCGGTGTCATTGAGAACACCATGACCGAACGCGAAGTTCCGATTGGATTTAGTTTCGAAAGCGAACGATCCTGGGTCGACCAGCGCTACAAGTTGATCTCAAAAAACAACGGCAGCACCTTTGAACTCTACGACCTTATTGCGGATGAAGGGGAAACCACAAATATCGCGGCCGCCAATCCCTTAATCGTGGCACGCATGACAGAAGAATTTCAAACGTGGCAAACAGCGGTCAGTAATGACACTGAATATCTTCCACCGGTAGATGCTCCCACGGCGGCGCTATCGACTACAGTCGGTTCTGTAAAAGGATCATTTGATATTGAGGTGCTTTTTAGTGAAAACATTATTGGTCTCGTTGCGGAAGACTTTGATATCACCAACGGAACGGCAACCGACCTGACAGGGAGTGGCGACACATATTCGCTTTCAATAACCCCGATTGCGGAAGGGATTGTCACTCTTTTTCTACCTGCGGAAAGCGTGGAAGATTCAGAAATGAATCCAAACCAGGCTTCGAACACCCTCGATGTTTTCTTTGGAATTCAGTCAGGCAACTTTCTGATCGACGATCATTTCGATGGAGAAACCGTCAGCGGCTGGATCGGGCAGGGAAATACAGTAGGTTTCTCTGCGCAAAATCTAACGCAGATTAATTCGGTAATCACATCGGAGGTGACCGCAACAGCGGGAAACGTTAATCGCGGGATTGTCAGCGAGTCTTCATTTGACCCCTCTGCCAGCGGAGGTTTCACCATGACCTTTGAAGTCGACTCGGTGAGTGCGACCCCGGGGGCTAATGGATATTTCATTGGCTTAGTGCGCGACAATGACGTTTTTTATCGTGATGCCACGACGCGGAACTTTGGACTCACCTTCTTTGGACTAGATGCCAGGACAGATAGCTTCGGTGGCTTTGGTTTGGTCTACGGTGACAATCAAGGCCCGATAGGAGCGGAATTCCGCTTTGGAAATAGCGATGAACAGGGAGATGTTGACTTAAACTCATTCTCCGATGGATTCACCGCCGTCGTTAGAGTCGATCCAGATGGTTGGTCTTACGAGATCACGGATTTACAGAATGCTGTGGGAGCCGAGACCATCTTTACTGGCAGCGGCACGTGGGATGCCTCTGGAACAGATTTTGATGCTTTATTTGCTCCCGGCGATAATTGGTTCGCAACAGGATCTCTTCAGGTCGTTCCAGTCACAACTTTCAGCATTGGCTTTGATCGTATTTCCGTGGAGGGAGCGGGGACACTTTCGGAGCTTGCGATTTCATCAATCGCTCCCAGCTTTGGAAATGAAGATCCCAAAGTGACAATCACTTGGAATTCGCAGACGGATCGATCCTATGCTGTGGATTACTCGACTGATCTAGCCATCTGGGTTGAGATAAGTGATGGCGTTCCTTCAGGTGGAGATTCAACGGAATTTATTCATTCATTTCTGCCGGAGTTTCCAGAATTGAAAAATCAATCAACGCTGTTCTATCGCGTCCGAGAAATTGACTAATCAATTTGTTGAAAAAAACCCAACTGATGACGGAGCTTTTTAAATAAATTGAGAAAAAAGATATCCTCCGGCGTCGGGCCAACTTGGTGATATCCACTTAAAGTTTGTAATAACGCCTAGCTTGATGTTTGGACGCTTTAGCTTACAACGTAAGTATTTATCAACCCAATCGCCCAGAGTGACGGTTTCCCTGTGATGCTCCCCCTGGTATTGCTTCTTGCAAGCTTGCAATCTGCGCCACGGTCGCGACTTGGCGCTCGCCATTGATTTGGTCTCGAAAAGGCCTTGTGGAACTGGCTAATTTATTTTGGCTTTCCAATAGTAATTCCCGTAACTAGAAACAATCAAGTTTGTCATGGTTATCGCCCCCAATTCCATCCTTTCCAACTATCTAACTAGGGACAACCTAGTGAGATTTTTTGGATTTAAGGTTGGCCTTGAATTTTGGGGATAGTTGATCATCACAAACATCTATCCATCAATCTGGCATTTAAGAAAAAAAGGGGCTGTAGCTCAGCGGTTAGAGCAGGGGACTCATAATCCCTTGGTCGTGGGTTCGAACCCCACCGGCCCTACTAGATTTCAGTCCCCACAGGGCTCAATAAGCAGGAATAAGTTCTCCCGCTGGCTGATGCTCCAAACAAGGTGGGCTCCTTGGCAGGTAATTCAAGACGCCAAAACTATTCGACTTCGAAATATCCTCCCCACCCATATCCAAACGTGGCACTCAAGTCGCCGTATGATCCAATCGCGGGGACGATCGTCTCGATCGATTATTCGAGTCAAGGCTGACCTAAGTAAATTAGCCCCGAGCCCGAGTCCAAAAGAGCCTGCCCATTTGTCAGGAAGTCCATCCCCAGAATCCCGTCCACTGGACGCCCGGCTAAATCTCGAAAATATTGCCGGACCGTCCCCAGAGGGGCCACCGACACGTCAAAAACAGCAACGTTCACTTGGCCAAACATCAGATTTTGCAGTCTAGCATGACGCAACGGAATACGATCGCCGGAAGCATCAATCATTCGTGAATTGGTGGCACGACTTGGCAAATTGAAGCGATCAAAACTCTCAGCTGCCATTACGGACACTTCGGCACCGGTATCGACAATCCACGAAACAGGGACCCCCTGCAAGGTTCCACTGAGAATCAGGTGCGGCAGTCGGCCCGCCGTTCCCATTTTTAAAACCTGCACACCCAAATCCGACTGAGCCCCCAGAGGCAATGGCACCGTGCTGCGCGCGCGCTGCGACCACGGCCCTGGCACCCACATCTTGCCTGAAGGAATATCCACCAAGGCACCCGTCGCAGACAAGGCATCCAAGCCAATTTGACCGGCGTAACTACTGGTCGAAGTCTTTTTTTCCGAACTTGGTGCAATCGTAAATGGAAAGCTATCCGCTCTCATCGGACCAATTTCAAGAACGCCGTATCCTCTTCCGCTTGCAACCTCGCGCCCCAAAGCCCCCCGTGTAATGACTCTGACTGATCGATCTTCGAGCAACCCGGCAGATGTCGCGAGCTTCTTATCTACGTCCGTACTATTTGCACCTGAGTCGACTAAAAATCGCATTGGCTGCCCATTCACACTAAAAACGCCCGAGAAACGGCTATCACCGCGCAACTTCTGAAGAGGAACCGCTTCATAGCCCATTTTGGAAAGCGCTCCCGCCCTTGAATTCCCCAAGCCAGAAACACTCGAACACTGCGTCAAGAACAAGCAAGCAAGGAAGGAGGCAATAAAAGTTCCTGCTAATTTAGTCATACGTTAAACCCGTTCCGACCATAGCCCCCTGAATCAGGGTCGCAATCAGTCTTTTTTCTACCAGCCGGGGCCCACTTCCCAGGTCTCCAACATATCCTCGGGACAATCCTCAAGAAATCGCGAGGGCCGAGTGATAATATCCCCACTGTAACTTTTGGGATTAATCTGCGGATAAGTCAGGTAAAGCTCATCTTTGGAACGAGTCAACGCGACGTAAAAAAGCCGCCGCTCTTCCTCGAACATGTCCTGATCATCAGCTTCCAATACCCGACCATTTGGGAACATGCCATCTGCCAGCCAAATTAGAAAAACCACTTTCCACTCCAGACCTTTCGCTTGGTGGATTGAGGATAGAATCACTTTTTCATCATCAGGCTCGGCCCTGCTTCCGGTCGGTTCTCCATCAACCGAGCTCATCAGGGACAACTGCCCCAGCAACTCCAAAACATCATCAAAGGTCTCGGAATATAAAATCAGCTGCTCGATGTCCTGACGCCGGTTGTCGTAGTTCTCGAAACTAGCCTTCATGTAGTCGTCATAAACTCCCTCCAAAACGCTGGTGAGCATTTCGGAAGGCCGCGAATAACCATCACGAATCACCAGCTCGTCCAAAGAATAGCAAAGCTGCTCCCAGTCCTTTTTGGCCTTCGCCGGGACAGGAAACTTGAGCATGTGGTCGGAAAAACTCTTCGGTGGAGCTTCGTCTCTGGAAATTCCAACCTTAAGCCAGGCGCGCCAAAGCTTCGTCGCTGTTGCCGCGCCAATCCCCGGAAGAAGAAGACAGAAACGCTTAAAACTCACCTCGTCCCGACGGTTCGTGGCGAAACGCATAAAAGCCGCGACATCTTTAATGTGAGCTTGCTCGAAAAAGCGCAGGCCACTTGTAATCTCAAAGGGAACACCTCGTGAAGTTAGCTCCATCTGAATCTCCAGACTTTGATGATGAGCACGATAAAGAATCGCCATTTCATCAAGTTCAATCCCCTCGTCACGCAGCTCCAAAACCCGCTGCGCCACAAAATCAGCTTGAGCCCTCGGATCTTCCACTGGAACCAAAGCCGGCGTCATCGATCCTCCTTCGCGGGCCGCCTTCAGTGCTTTTTTAAACTGCTTCTTATTCGCGGCGATCGCAGCATTGGAAAGGTCGATCACTTCCGGGACACTTCGATAATTGGTCTCGATTTTATAAACCGTGGCATCCGGATAGTGATCAGGAAAGGACAGAATATTGTCCATATCAGCACCCCGCCACGAGTAGATCGACTGGGCATCGTCGCCCACCACCATCACGGAATTCTGTGGTTGGGCGAGGAGATGAATCAACTCACTCTGCACCGCATTGGTATCCTGATATTCATCAACGAGGAGGTATTGAAAACGCGTTTGGTATAGACTGCAAAGGTCTTCGTTTTGCTTCAGCAATTTCAGGGGCAAGATAAGAAGATCGTCAAAATCCACGGAATTCGTCTCCAGTTTCTTGGCAGTATAAGCCTCCCCCACTCTCGCAATCTCTTCTCCCCATTCCTCGAAGTAGGGATAGCGGGCCTCCAGTAAATCTTCCAAATTTACTCCGGTATTCTCAACCAAGGAGAATATCGAAATCAAAACATCGGCTTTCGGAAAGCGCCGCGACTTGGTGTCGATATCGCATTCCGCAACCACTGTATTCATGAGCGACTTCTGATCGTCCCGATCCATGATCGAAAACGAACGGGTGAGACCGACTTCATCGGCATGACGACGTAAAATTCGGTTTCCAATCGCGTGAAAAGTTCCGCTCCAAAGATCGCTGAGATCGAGCGGAATTAATTCGCGAACCCGCTCCATCATTTCGCGCGCCGCTTTGTTCGTAAAGGTCAGCAGAAGGAGACTCTTCGGGTCCACCCCTTGGTCGAGTAAATAGGCGACACGATAAGTTAATGTCCGGGTCTTTCCCGAACCAGCACCCGCGATCACTAGGGCAGGTCCAGGCGGCGAACTCACCGCAGCATACTGCTGCTCGTTCAGCTCCGCCTGATAATCAATTCCAGAAACTCCTTTGCGAGGTCCTTTTTTAAGCTGATATTGCCGGGCCATTTTTACTTCGAATCGACCTTATCAACATGATCAATGAAACGTTCATATTCTTGTTTCACCTTCGGCATGAGGAGATACATCGCAATTACGTTAGGGATCGACATTGCAAAAATCATCCCATCCGAAAAATTGATGACACTCTTAGCGCTTACCGCAGAACCTAAAACAATAAATCCACAGAAGAGCAACTTATAGGCAACTTCAGCATTCTTACTTCGGCCAAAAAAATGAGTCCATGCCTGTAAGCCGTAGTAGGACCAAGAAACCATGGTCGAGAATGCAAACAAAATAACAGCTATCGCAAGCAGGTAAGGGAACCAAGAAATACTCATCTCAAAAGCTTTTGAAGTCACTTGGACACCCTCGAGCCCCGGATCATTATAAGTTCCAGCCATCACAATCACCAAGGCAGTCGTGGTACAAACAAGAACCGTATCTAGGAAAGGTTCCAAAAGAGCCACGATTCCTTCACTTGCCGCGTGTTTGGTCTTCACTGCCGAGTGCGCAATTGGAGCTGAACCAATACCGGCCTCGTTTGAGAAGGCAGCTCGCTTGATTCCCTGAATCAATACCCCAACAAATCCTCCTCCAATTGCGGTTGGGTTGAATGCCCCTTCGAGTATCATTCCGAACGCACTTCCCAGCTCACCGATGTTTGAAATGATGACGATCAAGCCAGTCACCATATAGATCCCACACATGAACGGTACAATTGCCGCGGTTGTCGTCGCAATACTCTTGATCCCTCCAAGAATCACCAAGCCAACGATGACGGCGAGAATTAGACCAAAGATCCAGCGATATTCATTGAAAAATGAGGCATCACCGCCCGTCACGGCGATCAATTGGCTGCAAGCCTGATTGGCTTGATACATGTTACCCCCGCCAAATGACCCCCCGATACACATCAGCGCAAAAAAGGCAGCAAGAATCACCCCGAGCGGCTTCAGCCCCATCTCTCCAAGACCCTTGGTCAGGTATTGCATGGGGCCTCCATAAACTCTGCCGTTTTCAATTGTCCGATATTTCACCCCCAAAGTGCACTCACAGAATTTTGAGGCCATTCCAAAAAGCCCCATTAAAATCATCCAAAACGTTGCTCCAGGTCCTCCCAGACTAACAGCAACGGCAACGCCTGCAATATTACCCAAACCGACCGTGCCAGAAACAGCGGCCGATAGAGCCTGAAAATGAGTAATCTCTCCAGGATCCGTCGATTTACTATAACGCCCCTTGACTGTTTTAAATGCGAGCTTCCAAGAGCGAAAATTAAGAAACTTGAAATAGATGGTAATCACAATTGCGGCGATTGCCAACCAAGCCAAAACCCAAGGCATCTTGACATCTTTACCCTTATCGTCCTTCGTTACCGGAATTGAGTAGAAAACAGTGTCATCAATGAAATCTGAAACAGGCTGAAAACTGCTATTTAAATTTTCATCGAGATTCGCTAAGAAACCTTCTGTTGTCTTCTCCTCTGTTTTTGCTGGAGCAGCCTTCACTTCATCTGCCAATAGTGGCGCGAGTGACAAACTCGAGAGTAACAACAAAATCGGAAGCAATTTTCGCATGACCGTCTTACTCTGCGGGAAACGACGGAAGGCGACAAGTGAGAATCCCCGCTTTGCCCGCAAAACAAAAAATCCGGCCGGATCATTCCGGACGGATTTCATAATGATTCTGAGAAAGCCTTCCTTTACGGAAGAAGATTCACGGCGCGGGCGCGCTTGATCTCGCGGGTGATTGCGCGGTGCATCTTGGCAGAAACTCCGGTCACTTTGCGTGGAAGAATACGACCAGTCTCAGTGGTGAACTTGGTAAGCACCTCGGGGTTCTGGTAGCTGATCTTTTCAAAAGGAAGGTCGAGACGCTTATTGGTCATCGACTTATTGTGCTTCCGGAAGTTGATCCGGCGCTGGATGGTCTTGGGCTCAGACATAATAAAAGGTAGTTGGAGTCAGGGACTATCGAAGCTCGCGGTGAAGAGTGCGGCGCTTCAAGAAAGGATTATATTTTTTTTTCTCAAGACGACCGGGAGTACGGAGGCTCTTCTTGTTACGTGTGCTGGTGTAACGGGAGGTCGGCTTGCCCTCGGCCTTGGCCTCGGTGCATTCCAGAATGATAATATCGCGTGGCATAAATCTAAGAAAGTCAGAATTCGGGAAGCGGAAGCTATGAAAGTTCCCTCTATCGTCAAGGGAAAACCGAGGAAAGTTTAGAAACTTTAACCCTCTGAAAAAATCGTTGATTTCACCAGACTTCCAGCGCAGGCTGTATCCAGTTGAAGGGAGTTGGCGCTTTTTTGACCACTTCCCTCTCTCCCTCTTTTGAGAGACCCTCATTCTCTGACCACGGCCCATTAGGCTTTTTTGCCCTGACCGCTCCGGCAGAAGTGTTTGCAGGATCCCCCTCATTCCCTTGCGCCTTATACGGCGGGTCTTCCGGTCACCTCACTGACCGATCCAACCCATCATAAGGCTCGATCTTTCCAGATTTCAAATATTCACATGATTCCACCTGACTCAGATTCAGCGAACTCCGGCGGCCAGCAAACCTCCGACTCCGGCAACAATAATAGAAACCGGAACCGCAATCGAAACCGCAATCGAAACCGCAACCGCGGCCAACGACAAGGACGGGTCCGCGGATACGGTCCACGCGAAGACAATCGTGAACCGCGTGAACGCAAGCCGTTTGAATTCACCGGAGATCCCGTCTCCGTTGATGGTCTTTTCGAAATTGCACCAAAGGGCTTCGGCTTCCTCCGCAAACAGAATCAAGATTTCGAGCAACGTAAGGAAGATGTCTTCGTTCCACCTGATTTGGTGAGAAATCACGGAATCCGACCTGGCGTCTGGATCCAAGGTATCGCACGCGATAGCACCCGCGGCCCGCAAATGATCGAGATCACCTCCATCAACGGCCAAAAACCGGAGGACGCGCGCAAACTTCCTGCGTTCGAAGAACTCAAGGCGGTCAATCCCAACAAGCAAATCGGCTTTGAAACAACTCCGGATCGCTACACCACTCGGCTTGTTGACCTTATGGCTCCGGTCGGACGTGGTCAGCGGGGCCTAATTGTCTCCCCTCCCCGATCCGGCAAAACAACTCTCCTTCTTCACATGGCTCAAGCCGTGCAAGAAAGGCACGAGGAGCACCTTCACCTCATGGTTCTCCTTGTCGACGAACGTCCCGAGGAAGTCACCGAATTTCGCCGGCAGCTTCCGGATGCTGAAATCTACGCCAGCTCAAACGACGAATCTCCGCGAAATCACTGCCGCCTTGCCGAACTCTGCATTGAGAGGGCTAAACGCCTTGTCGAAGCCGGTCAGCACGTTTTCATTCTGATGGATTCCATCACCCGGCTTGCCCGCGCCTACAACAACAATATGGGCGGAAGTAAAATGAGCCGTGGTCGTGGCTACCAATCCGGTGGAATTGTTGCCGGAGCACTGGAAATGCCCCGTCGTCTTTTTGCAGCAGCTCGAAACACCCGCGAGGCAGGCTCTCTGACCATCATAGCCACCGCCCTGATTCAGACGAATTCGAAAGCCGATGAAGCAATTTTTCAGGAATTCAAGGGAACTGGCAACATGGAGCTCGTTCTCGACCGCCGTATCGCCGAGCACTATGTTTATCCAGCTGCCGACATCTTCAAATCCGGCACACGGCGGGAGGAGCTCATCCTTCCCGAAATGAGCCTGAAGAAAATCTACATGGTGCGCCGAGGACTTGCCGGACACAAACCAGTGGAGGCCATGGAGAGACTTCTCTTCTTTATGAGAAAGTTTCCAAATAACGCGCAAATGTTGCTTGAGATCAAAGGATAGACTTTCCTCCGAAAGATGTGGCGATCTACGCGCCCCCCTGCTATGAGTTAGATAAGAAATTTTTTTATCTAAGTTCATTATGCAAACAAAAAACGTAGACCCAAATATCACAGTGACCGTGCGTCACGAAGACGTCACCGAATCTCTCCGGCAATATGCTGAAGATAAAATCGGCGGCATTCATCTGGATTATCCGCGCATCATCGAAGCCAAGGCCATTCTCGATGTCGAAGGAAGTCGTCGGCACAAAGCCGAAATCATCCTCTTCTGCGCCAACCATATCGTAATCGATGCCTCTTCCGAGACCGAAGATATGTATAAGAGTATCGATTTCACCATCGACAAAATCACGAGACGCATGCGTAAGCACAAGACCCGCCTTTTGAAGCGACGTACGCCAAGACAGGAGGAAAGTATCCGCTACCTCGATGAGAGAAACTACCGCGCCGACTTTCTCGATAATTTACCCGACGAGGTCAATGAAACAGAGGAACCAGAGCCTTTTTTTGTTCACAAGGAATCCTTCAGTCTTCGCAGACTGTTTAAAGAAGAAGCAATCATGGAACTAGACCTCACCGAGCGCCCGTTCGTCGTCTTTAAAAACGCCCGTCGTGACGTCACCTCCATCGTATGGAGAAAACCTGATGGCGACTATGGGTTGGTCGATATTCCCGAGTAACGCGACTTCATAAAACACTCTCCAGGAAATCTAAACAGACAGGATCGTCCTGAGTTTTTTGTGACTTAAGACTTCCAGCGCCAATCGATATCCACCTCAATCTCTGGATGAATACTATAGTGGACCGGGCAGGTCAGCGCGGCATGCTCAAGAACTTCGCGATCAGGGTGATCCCCGGCAAGAGGCACGTTTATTTCGACCTCCAATCGGGCAATTCTCCTGGGTAAATCAGCAGACATTTCTTTCTTCACAATCAATCGCAATCCCTTGAGATCAATCTCCCTCTGACTCGCGGCAATTCCCATGATGGTTGCCATGCAAGTTCCGAGCGCAGTGGCCACCATATCAGTAGGAGAAAAGCTTTCGCCTCGCCCCTGGTTATCAACCGGAGCGTCGGTCATAAACTTATTGCCGGAAGGCGTATGCTCGGCTGCGCAGCGCAGCTGACCTTCATAGTCAATTTGGATCTTCACCATTTTCTTCGTTTTCTTCTTGTTCGACATCCTTTGCCAAGACAACGCGAAATCCGAAGCTTTTGCTTCGATATTCGGCATCAATTGCGAAACGACACCGTGTCTCCAAATGTTCCTCACTGAAGGTGTCCCATCCGCCGCCGCGCAGGATCCCCCTTCCCTCATCCACATATGAATCAGACACCCATTCGTGGACATTTCCGCCGATATCGCAGAGCTCCAGAATATTTGGCTTAAATTTCCCAACCGGTGCCAAATTCATATAGCCATCCTCATAGTCCGAAATGATTCGATCATTTTCGATGAATTCAATCGCAGAGAGATCGGCATAATTTCCGACCTGCTCGTCCGGAGGAAAATTTTGGCCCCATGGAAACTGCCCGGCATTCACAAGCTCGGTCTCCCTCTCGGCCGGAGTTTCACCAACTTCGATTAGACCTGCCATTTTACTCCATTCTGAATCGGTGGGTAGTCGATAGCGATAATCCTTAGTGATCCGATTGAGATCCGCATTCGGGTTATCCCGCTCTTTCTTCGTGAGCCAGTCACAAAATTCTTCACATTCCCTTCGAGTCAGGCCGACAACAGGAACCAGGGGATCTTCATTCAAGATTTCCTGACCATCCTTCTTACCAATTGCCTTCAGATAGCGACCGTAATCACCACTCCTAGTTTCCCACTTCGAAACGCTGAGCACAGGCGACAAGGGCATGAGCTTCATCTCAATACTATTCGTCCACGGCTCGCCTGGAATCAAACTTTTATCGGCCTTAAGGGTATAGACCTTCGTAAACTCCCCCCGATCCGGAAGATAAACATTATCAACAAACGTCTTCATTCCACCCAAAGCGAGAGTGATTTCGATATCGCCTGGAGCAATGTTAGGGCCATCAAAAGGAGTGGATCCCACTGATACTCCGTTCAAATAAAGATAGGCTCCACTTGGTATTGAATCGATCATCAATGAACCGTAGGGGATCGGTCTAACCCAACAATAAAAAGGACGCAGCAGTTTCCCTCCTTTTTTGGCCTTAGCAGGGAGCATTGTTGCATCGAACGAAAGATCATAGTGCGGAATGATCTGACGATTTCGCTCAGGCCTCTCGTCTGAATACTCGTCAAAATACCCTTGATCGATACATTTGGCTTCAAGCCATTTCGCGTAGCCTGTGGTCCATTCTTCGGGGATTGCAACTACCTTTCCATCGCCATTCTTGAAAGGGATCGCCGCAAGCTTTTGATTCGTCTCCTTCAGATAAAGATTCCAGTCTTCCAGACTTACATGCTCAATCGCTTGGTGAAGATCGAGGTAGAATTTATATTCATTGCCCAACACATCAGTCCAAAACTCACCATCTGTGGGAGGTGAGAACAAGTTCATCACCTCATCGATGATCATAACCTGTCTTCCTTGGTCTACCACGGTTCGCTCTATCATGAGATCCCGGCGATCAGCTGATTTAATTTGCAGCTCAAGCACCGAACCCACTTCGATGCCAGAGAGAGAATGGGGCGTATATCCCAGAGACTCCCCGTTCTTGTCAAAAACCTCTGCCCCGGCAGGGTTAGTAAGAACCTTCACCATCACATATCGTTCGGGCAGAGGTTCCAATTGTCCCTCAATCACGTGCGTCCCCCAGGTTTTTTCGAGCCAAATCTGGCTCATAAACAACCCCATGAATGAGAGCACCCCTAAAGCGATCTTGGCATAATTCGGAACCTTTTTGGGAGCATTTTTCCCACGCTGAAGATGGCTCAGGGCATGTGCAAGATCCCGGCCGGTCTGAATCTTTCGCTTGGCGATTCTAGGGTCGCAGATGTCACAGATCATGCGATTCAGCCTGATCCACTTCTTGCGGTAATCGTCGGCGGGAGTTTCGTTGGGCAGCTCGGGAAATTGCAGCCGGTCCATTCCGGTGGCCATTTCATAGAGCACCTTACCAAGACTATAAATATCAGCCTGCTCCGAGCCCGGCCCTTCTGGAGGCACAAAACCCTCGGTCCCCACAAACGTTCGCTGATCTTTCGCGGCAACCAGTCCAATATCAGCCAACTTCGCCTTACCATCGACAAAGATCACATTCGACGGTTTGACATCTCGGTGGGTCAGCCCCCGTTCGTGCAGTTCAGCAAGCGCCTCGGCGAGACGCTTTCCTGTTTCAATGCAAAAATTCGTCGAGAGAGGCTTCCCATTCGCCCGCATCATATCAGTACGCAGCGTCCGTGGTTCGTATTCCACGGGATTGATTTCATCATCGCTGTGGGCGTCGTCACCCAGCTCCATCACATAGTAATAAAACTCGCTCTGATCATCACTGCGTCCCACGTGAAGAATATTCACGAATCCACGGTGATCACGGGAGATTGGCTCAAATCTCAAGATTCCTTCAAACTCGCGCTCAAAGGTTCGCTCGTCTGAGAAGTCCTCGCGATAGACGATTTTCACCGCCCTCATTGCTCCGGTCACGCCGCGCGCCAACCAAACTTCGCCATAAGCCCCGCCCCCGATTTTACGGAGGACTTCATGATCCGGTATTAACGGGTCTGGCCTAATCTTTTTTTGCATCCTTCTCGAGCTTCGCCAATTCCTTCTTCAGAACGGAACCCACGCGATGCTTGGCGAGATAAACCTGGGCCATGCTGACCCCGAGGTGATCCTGCACCTTCTTGGCATCCCACTGCTTCACCACGTAATAATCAAAAATTTGATACTGCTTTGGAGAGACCTGGGCCTTCACCCGGGTCAAGGCCATGTCGGCAACATTCTTTTTCCACTCAACATCCCACATTCGTTCCAACAGATCCCCTTTTGGATCCTCAAACCGGTCGATGATTGCAGTCTTGCGATCATCTTCCCATCCCCCACCAGGCATAGCGGTGTCCTTCTTCCGTTTGCGAAACTGATCGTTGATGCGCCAACGAGTCATATTCATGAGCCACGTCTTGAATGAACCCTGTTTCGGATCGTAGAGATTTTTCTTACTTTGTTTGGCGATTGAGAGGATGGTCTCCTGAACGGTATCGAAGGCCTCATCATGTCGAAGTCCGGCCTTGATTCCCACCGAATAGATTAACTTCCAGTAAGTTTGGTAAAATTCGTCCCAAGTTCGTTGATCCTCCCAGTTCTCTAATCTTGCGATCAGGCTCTTCCGCGTCTTTGCGTATCCCTTGGTAAGATCGACTTCCTTGCCGTCCCCTTTCTTCTTTTTCGCAGAGTCGTCTTTCTTTTCGCGGGCCATCGTTAAAAAGATAAGTAACCCATAAATGTTCGAATGTCTTTACTCACTTTTGGGAAAATCACCATTCTGAGATAATCATGGAAACCTAAGGAGTCGATACCCCCATGAAGACATAAGATAGAATTCCTTCCAGACACCTGCGATCCAGATCGTCAAAAGTCCCCTTTTTTGCCGAATCAACGTCAAAAACAGCGATCAACTCGCCACTCGCATCATTCACGGGTAACACAATTTCGCTCTGTGAGCGCCCATCACAAGCAATATGCCCTGGAAAATCGTGGACATCGTCCACCACTTGGGCATCACCTGTTGCAGCGGCCATGCCGCAAACTCCTTTGCCAAATTCAATCCGCAAGCACCCGACCGTTCCTTGATAGGGTCCAATCACCAGCTCTCCAGCCACTACTCGGTAAAATCCGGTCCAGAAGAAATCCTTCATCTCATTATGTAAAACGCCCGCAACTGAAGCCATTTTCGCAATTACATCGTTCTCCCCTTCACATAGAGCCTCAATTTTGGCCCGACACTGTTGATAAACCTCCTCTTTTTCAGATCTCATTGCGGGTGACAAAGTATTTCCCAAACTCGGCACTGACAAACCTTCATTCCTCATTACAATCGCCGCGTGAGCTACCAGGTTTTTGCCAGAAAATACCGCCCCCGCACTTTCGCAGATGTTCTTGGACAGGACCATGTCGTCCGCACACTCCGCAATGCCATCGAGCAGGATCGCCTTGCCCATGCTTACCTTTTTGTAGGACCTCGCGGCACTGGCAAGACCTCGACATCTCGAATTTTCTCCAAAGCGCTCAACTGCCCGAACGGACCATCCATCGACTTCGATCCCGATGATCCCACTTGTATCGAAATTGCCGAAGGCCGCTCACTCGACGTTCTGGAAATCGACGGCGCTTCCAACAACAAGGTGGACGAAGTTCGCTCCCTCCTGGAAACCGTGGGCTTCGCGCCTGCCTCCAGCCGATTCCGTATTATTTACATTGATGAGGTCCACATGCTCACCACGGGCGCTTTCAACGCCCTCCTCAAAACCCTCGAGGAACCACCGGCCCACGTGAAGTTTATCTTTGCAACCACCGAGCCGAACAAGATCCTCCCCACCATCATTTCGCGCTGCCAGCGCTTTGACCTTCGCCCTATTCCAACCGACATTATTGCCGGCCACCTCCAGCATATCGCGACCGAAGAAGGAGTGAAACTCGATAACTCCGCCGCCTGGGCTGTGGCAAAAGGGGCCGACGGGGGCATGCGCGATGCCCAGTCCATGCTCGATCAACTCGTAGCTTTTTGCGGCAACGAGATCACCGAAGCCAACGTCCTCGACATTTTCGGGTTCACCTCTCGCGAGACCGTGGCCGCCCTTCTCCTTGGGATCCTGCAAAAAGAACCCGCCCCCATTTTAACAATCATTTACGAACAGTTTGAGAAAGGCAAAGACCTTGGTCAACTTCTCGCCGAAGTTGTGGGAGCCATTCGGGCCCTTGTCGTAGCTAAACTCGATCCAAATGCCGGACGCGAAGGATTCCCGGAGGCTCTCTGGACAGATCTCTCCACTGCTGCCGAGTCACTGAAACCAGACCGTCTTCTCGCAGTCATCGACACCTTCTCCGAAGCGGAAAGCCGCATGAAATGGGCATCAAACAAGCGACTTCACCTTGAAATCGCGTCGCTCAAAGCGGTCCAAAATCTCAAGGAAATCCGGCTCACCGATGTTATCTCAGCGATTGGAAAAGCTGACCCTAATGAAATAAGGGCCTCACTTTCTGGCATTCCGAATACCCGGCCAGCAGAGTCTGCACCAGCCCCAGCCCCAATCACTCCGGAAAAAAAAACGCCAACTGACGACAACGGTCTCGACCCCATCGATCGTCTCATTGCGAACGCGCCTGAAGATGCGGTCGATCCAGAGCCAGTGAAACTAAATCCAGACCCGGAGCCTGAAAAAGCAGCGGCGGCAAAGGCTGAGGAAAACGGCGCCGCTGAAGCGGATGAATTCCATAATGATCCCCTCATCGTGGAGGCCCTCAAGGTTTTCAAAGGGCGCCTGATCTCCTGAGATAGCTGCTGTCATGAGCATTCGCGGACTTTTGCGACGAATTCCTCCAGCGCTTCTCTTGCTATCGCTGGCGTTGCACTTCTTCACCATCGTCCTTTACGTCCGCCTTCCGATTAAGCTCGCTGCGATCACCATTTACCCAGTTTGGGTCTGGGGGGGCATCGGACTGATTTTGGGCGCCTTCTGCTATCTGTTTTGCAAGATCCGAGGTTCGCTAACAGTCATTCTTCTTTGGACCTTCACCATTCTTTTTCTTGCTGATGAAGCAAGACCGTTGGCTCGCCTTGCAACTGAACCACTAAAAGAAGGCCCACCCGAAGAGTATGCTGAGAGCAGGGTCCTTCGCGCCATCTCATTCAATTGTGCCAGCCGCTCCGACCCTCTCGAAGCCATCCGCCAATTCGAACCCGACATTATTTTCCTGCAAGAAATCCCACCCGGATATCGCATCAAGCAACTCACCGACAAGCTCTTTAAGGGGCAGGGCGACTATCGCTACAATCGCAGCGTACGCTTCGCTATTATCGTCCGAGGTTCGATCGAAAGGGAATTTCGATTTGCAAGATACCGAAGCCAACTCGTTAAGGTTGAGATGTTCGACGGTCGTAAACTCAACCTTCTCAATCTACACCTCCTCTCGGCCGCTACCAATATGAACCTTCACCAACGTGACTGTTGGAGCGAGCACATCGAGAATCACACACTCCGAAAGATCGAACTCTCGACTTCGCTTGCCGGCTTGAAGCAATATGGCTCCCACCCTCGCTTCCCGACCATAGTTGCCGGCGACTTTAACGCCCCACCAAACGACTCCGTCCACCGGATCATGAGCAAGGAATTCACCGATGCCTTTGGTGCAGCCGGCACGGGATGGGGCAACACCTTTCATCGGTCCCTTCCCCTCCTCCGGATAGACTATATTTACAGCTCCGACAAACTGGTTCCCGTCCGCGCACGAACTTTCACGCGCGAGAAATCCGATCACCGAATGGTCGTAGCCGATTTTGTCTATCGCTAGGTTCTAAAAATCCGCACCCGGACGGCGTTTCCTTACTGACGCCCTTCCTCCTCGCGCGCGGCGCATGGGCTCGAAGACGTGATCTGCACCGGTAGATTTAATTTCCGAGATCATTGCCATCAATTCGCCCAACCTCCCTTTCGGCCAGCCCCTCTCCGCAAACCACGAGTAATATTCCGGAGGAAGATCCGTCAAAGGAACACCTCGCGGCGGATAATTCCCCGGCCCGTATTTGCCAAATGGCATGTATGCTCCAGCAATCTCATTGAGAAGGTTCCGAAAGTCTTCGCGGTCAATCTCGGTAAAATTCATAGTTTCTATCTGACTTGCATCCCTGCCCGATCTTCCTAGATTAGCTCCAGAAACCAACAAAAACATGGAAAGTCACAATCCTTACGCCAGTCCATATGCGGTTGCCCAAGCGCCCGAGAACGTCCGCACCGAATTTTATCAAAAAACCTACCTCCACCTAGCCGGTGCAATTGGGGCATTTATCGTTCTTGAAGCGATCTTTTTCTCCATTCCGGCCATGAAGAACCTCGGCTATACGATGCTCCAGACAGGTATGGGGTGGCTCGTTGTCCTAGGACTTTTCATGGTCGTTTCATGGGTCGCACAGAAATGGGCGATGTCAGACACCAGCCGGGGCATGCAGTATGCCGGTCTCGGACTCTATGTTCTTGCCGAAGCTGTCATCTTTCTGCCACTGCTTCTCATGGCACAGTTCTACTCGGGCCAAAGTAATCTGATCGCGCAAGCTGGGACTATAACACTCGGGCTATTCGCCGGTCTGACCTTCGTAGCGTTCACCACCAAGAAGGATTTCTCTTTCCTCGGTGGCATGCTCAAAGTCGCCTTTTTCGTTGCAATGGGATTGATCGTGGCGTCGCTTTTCATGCCCTTTGACCTCGGCATCTGGTTCTCCGCAGCCATGGTCCTCGTCGCCGGCGGCTCTATACTCTACCAAACCAGCAACATAATTCATCATTACCGCCCGGACCAGCACGTGGCGGCCTCCCTCGGGCTTTTCGCCAGCGTTGCCCTGCTCTTCTGGTATGTTCTGCGTATCTTGATGTCTTTCTCCTCAAGCGACTAATCGGATTTGCCCACACCTCTCAGAACCCGGACATCTCTGGTGTTCCGGGTTCTTTTTTCGCCCGAGATCCGTTTTTGACAAATTGACCCTTTGACCGCTAGACTCCCCCCACACCTATGAATACGACCAACATACTTCTAGGAACGACTTCCATCCTGATTGTCGTTGCCTTCGCCCTCGCCTTGGGGGGCTTTAGCGATGGACGCGACGATAAATCCAATAAGGCCGAGCTTGCCGATTTGAGAAGCGAAATTGAAAAAATCGCCGCTGCAAACAGGGCTCTTGAGCTCAGTCACCTTCGCTCCACTCGTGCCAACCTCCCGATAACATCACCAGTAACGGCATCGTCCCCGCTCCCTGTTGCACCCGGACCAGCCACGACCCCTGACCCGGATTCACTCGATAAAATCAAGGAACTCGAAGACAAGAACCGGGAACTCGAAGAAAAAACTGTAGCCCTTGAGGAGGAAAATGACCGGGTCAACCAAGAGCGCAAGAAGATCACTGTGGAACAAAACATGGCCGCCAAAAAGATTCAAATGGCCATGGACATGGGAACAGTCAGATCAGCCAACAAGGAGCAGGCGATCGTTATCTATCAGCCATCGGTCAGCGCTCCCAGCTTTCAACCAGGCCGAGTCCTCGCGATCCGACGGAACACCGGGATTGTCGGAACAATCGTCATCGAACGTCTCGATGCCACCGGGCAATACATTGCTACGATGAGACCCCACGGATACTCGCCTGACGGCTATCCTGACATCCAACCAGGCGATACCGTTATCGTTGACCCTAACGGCTAGTCGCAGCCCCTTTTCCCAATCTCAATTCAAGCCCGGAACCATCCGGGCTTTTTTTGTGTTCGAATTGGAGTCAACCCACTTTCGACTCAGACCACGGATTTATCCCGCCTCAAACCAGCCAAGAAGACGAGATTTTTGACGGAATTTTCACTAGCTACTTCGGAAGAACCGACAAAAAGAGGTTATGACTGATGAAAATCCAGGGAGGAGAAACTTAGTAGCCTACCACTTTTGGGTCAGACCATATTGTCCCGCCAAATCAAGAAGCTCATCGCGCATTGGCCACTCGTCGGGACGCTCGCAAGGACCGTCGTGTCGTTGACTTGCCCCCTTTAGCATCATGCATCCGGTATTGTCACCCATCTTGCGAATCGCCTCCACCTCTTCGGCCGAAAACTTAAAGTCCATAGAAATTGCCGCGTAATCGCGAATCTTATCCTCGATGGGCACCGCATTGTCACCAGCTTCCTGAATGACGGTCGGAACCACACACTTGACGGGATCTTGCGAGAGATTCCAAAGCGAAGCGAATTGAATCATACTCAAGCCATGCTTTTCAGCAATCGCGCGCATAGGCTGCATCGCGTCATTGCCCCGCTCGACCCAGCCATCGGGCCGGTAAGCGCGATGATCACCCGGGCGGAATTCGTGTCCCGGCCTCATGTCGCCATGGAAAAGCCCGCCGTAATCGACCACTCGAGTCAGGATATCAACCTTGTTGGCCACCGCTGAGTCCAAGACGTGTTGGCCCGGCCATGGCTCCAGTGGATTTAAAATGATCATAGCCCAGTCGAGGACTTCTCCAAAATTTTCAAAGACGTGCAGAAGATCGAGGGTGAAACCATTCGCCGGCCCTGGCGCGATACCAAGGCGTTCGGAAAGTCCCTCTTCCTTCAATGCATCCATCCCCTTCCAAACCGCATCGCTGGTGTAGCCAATCTCATCGGGATTGTGCAGCATCACGAGGTCGAAGTAATCGGCCTGGCAATTCGAGAGCGAACTTTCGCAAGCCCGGCGTAGAAAATCGCGATACCCTGATTCTCCGCGCAAAGCAGGACTGGTAAATCTCGGGTATCCCTTGCTCCCCTCGCGCTCACCGTCGATAAAATCATGGCCCAGCATTCCCACAAGGCAGTAACTGTCGCGTGGATATTCCGCCAAAACCTGCCCGAGAGCCGCATCCGCCTTGCCCTGCCCGTAAACATCCGCCGTCACAAACGTGCGGATACCAGCCTCGTAAGCCACTCGAATACATTCCTGATAGCGAGCCTCATCAAGAACTTCGCCAAAGTGCATAAACCGTCCACCGCTCCAGGTGCCGTAAGCTGTCTGTGTCAAATCCATGTCGTGAATAAGCGTCAGGGTCAGGAATCTTTCAAGCGGGACTTTTCCTCCTCACCACCGAACTTGACCCGAAGTAGCTAAAAGGTCCACAGTTCCGCCGTGCGCGTTTTTCTGCTATTTGCTCTGATCCTCCCCCCGTTCACCTCTTGTTCGAGCATTTCCAGCAGAGCGGGAAACATGGGAGGCTTCCCGACCGTCAGCATACGAAAGGCCCAGATCGAGAACGAACCACGCGGTAACTTCTTCTACGGTCGCCGCTACTTCGTGCAAAAAACGCGTTTCTGGGGATACCTCCGCGAGCCCGGGCAATCGGCGAAGCTGGCTAAATTGGTCATTTTTAACGAATCCATAAAACGTAATCCCGACCGACTCCCGGAAGCCGGAGGAAGCAAAAACTACGGATTCGATAATAATTACGAATACCGAATCTACGGACGCTACACAGGGAGGGAGCTATACGAGCCCAACAGCAACCAATTTCTCCCAGAATTTCTGCTCTCCGACTACGCTCTTATTGCCCGGAACCCCGGATGGCTCTTTTCTCCCTTCGATCGCTACTATCCCACCCGCCTCACCCTGCTCCCTCCCGGCTTCTGATCCCGACTTTGTGAAATATTTCACAAAGTCCTTGCGAGCCCCGATGAACGAGAGTTTTATTGCCATGTCTTAACATGAGCAAGACCACTACTTACGAGGCCCCGGATGCCGCTGCCGTCGCAGCAAAGGCTGTTACCGATTACCAAGCGGAGACCGACGACGTCCTCGGCGAAAAGATGGTCCTAAACATGGGCCCATCCCACCCAGCCACGCACGGAGTTTTGCGCCTCGTACTGGAACTGGACGGTGAAATCATCGAGAAAGCCGAGCCCCACATTGGCTACCTGCATCGCGGTGACGAAAAAATCGCCGAAAACATGCACTACAATCAGTTCGTTCCCTACACCGACCGATTGGATTACCTTGCACCCCTCGCCAACAACGTTGCCTACGCCTGCGCTGTCGAAAAGCTGATGGGCTGGGAATTACCACCCCGCGGACAAGCTCTGCGTGTCCTTTGTTGCGAACTAGCACGCATTTCCTCCCACATGCTCGGGGTCGGCGTTTGTGCCATGGACGTCGGAGCTATGACTGTCTTCCTTTACACCTTCACGGAACGCGAGAAGATTTACAACTTCTGCGAACAGCTCACTGGTGCTCGCTTCACGACGTCCTACACCCGCGTTGGGGGCCAGATCCGTGACATTCCTGAAGGATTGGACAAAGACATCCTCAAATTCCTCGATGAATGTGAAAATACCATTAAGGAAATCTCCGGACTCCTTAACAAAAACAAGATTTATCTCGAGCGTATGTGCGACGTCGGCACCATCAGCCGCGAGGATGCCATCAGCTTTGGCATGACGGGCCCCAACCTCCGTGCGTGCGGAGTAGCCCGCGACCTTCGAAAGGACAGCCCATATCTCGGCTACGAAAAATATGATTTCGACATCCCTGTCGGGGAAAACGGAGATTGCTACGATCGCTACCTCGTCCGAATGGAGGAAATGCGCCAGTCCATCAAAATCGTCCGTCAGGTTCTTGCCGACTTCCCGGAAGGTGAAATCAACGTAGGCGACACCAAGTCCACCCTCCCTGAAAAAGAGCGCGTTCTTATGTCGATGGAGGAGCTCATTCACCACTTCATCGTCGCAACTCAGGGGATCGAAGCTCCTGAGGGTGAAGTTTATTTTGCTGCCGAGAACCCGAAGGGGGAACTGGGCTTTTATATTCATTCCAAGGGAGGCGGTGTTCCGAACCGCCTCAAAATACGCGCCCCGTCCTTCGTGAACCTAGGCATCTGCGCCGACCTCCTCAAGGGTCACATGGTCTCCGACATTCCGGCTATTCTTGGCTCACTCGACTTTGTCATGGGTGAGTGTGATCGCTAAATTTACCTCTAATCCTCCAACCTGATTTTCCTCAAGGTGAGTTCTAAAATTGAAGTCCCCCGCCCTCGCTCGATCGATCGATCCAAGCTGAGCTACGTCCGCCTCCATACCTCCGAAGATCGCGAAGTTCCAGAGCCTCGCCAGATTGATCGTAGCTCTGCGGGTTACAATCGTCACGAGCCCACCGTTCTCGAAAAGAATGTCCACTCACCGGTCACGCCCGGCGAAGTGAACTTTCCTCCATTCGAGATCACACCTTCTCTCGAAAAAGCGGCGAACAAGCGAATTGCCCAATATCCAGACGACCAACGCCGCTCCGCAGTTCTCCCTCTTCTCCACGAAGTTCAGCACCGTCACGGCTTCATCAGCCCCGAATCCATTGAATGGGTCGCCAAGAAACTCGACATCGCCGCGATCAAGGTCGTAGAGGTCGTCACTTTCTATCCCGGCTTCCGGCAGAAGGCTCCTGGCAAACTCCACTTCCGTGTTTGCCGCACTCTTTCCTGCGCCATGGGAGGTTCCTACGAACTCATGGCAAAGCTTTGCGACTTGGCAGGCATCGACCGTAGTTCTGCTGACGCTCACAAAGACCCCATTTCAGTCTCCCCTTGCGGAAACTACTCGGTCGAATACGCCGAGTGCCTTGCGTCCTGTGGCACAGCTCCGGTCTGCCTAGTCAATGACGACTTCCACGAAGGCGTGACTCCAGAGAAAGCCGAAGGACTCATCTCTCAATACGAAAGCTAATCTTCACCATTCCAATTCACCAAGCTCATGTCTGACATCACCTACCTTCCCGGCAAGGAACCTCACGAAAAAGAGCACCGCCTGATCTTCAAGAACGTTGATCGCAAAGGGTGGGATACCAAGATCAAAACATACCTCAACGAGGGTGGTTACGAGATGGCAAAAAAGGCCCTTCAAATGGAGCCTCAGGAGGTCATCAACGAGGTCAAGGCATCGGGACTACGTGGACGCGGAGGCGC
>JBDNAG010000088.1:0-8830 GCA_039768565.1 Akkermansiaceae bacterium
ACAATTGTAAAAATCTCACCGTCGTCTCGCCCGATGTTGGTGGGGTGAAAATGGCTCGTGCTTATTCCGATGCACTCGGTGCACACCTTGCCATCGTAGCAAAACATCGGGTTTCAGCTACTGAAGTCGAAGCAATGCAAGTCATTGGCGACGTCGAAGGACGCGATGTGGTCCTCGTCGATGATATGACTGAGACTGCCGGAACTCTCTGTGCCGCTGCAGATATCTTGAAAGCACAAGGCGCAAATCGGATTTTTGCCGCTGTGACCCACGCTGTTATTGGCGAATTGGGACACCAGCGGATCGAAGAATCCGCCATCGAAGAGGTCATTACGACGGACTCCACACCGGTCACAAAACAAGGGAAAGTGACCCCAGTTTCCATTGCCGAGCTTTTCGGTGAGGCCATTCAGCGCATTCATAATGGAAAATCTGTTACTTCTCTCTTTGACATTGACGCACCCTCCGTGTAACCAACCGCCCCGCGCGGGACCCACCGCGGAAAAATCAACCCATTCAAACCATGGCGAAGACCCAAACTCTCAAGGCTGAAACTCGCAAGCGCACCGGATCTGGTGTCCTCAAGGAAATGCGTCGCGAAGGCTACATTCCCTCCGTTGTTTACGGAAAGGGCTCCGAAAACATCAACATCAAGGTCAACACGAAGGCCCTCACTGATATGCTGGCCCACAGCGCTTCGGAGAGTATCCTCATTGATCTCGAAATTGACGGTGGAGCATCCCAGACCGCTTTCCTTCAATCCACCCAGCATAACGCTCTCAGCGGTGCATTGGTTCACGCCGATTTCTTGGCGGTGACCGAGGGAATGAAGATCAGTGCTACCATTCCAGTGGAAGTCCACGGCGAGCCTGTTGGTGTGAAAGCTGGTGGTATCGTTGAGCAGTTGATCCGCGATCTTGATATTTCTTGTTCTCCCAAAGATCTCCCCGAGAGAATCGATGCAAGCATCGAGCACCTCGGTGTTGGTGACTCCATTACCATCGGCGATCTTGATATTCCGGAGGGTGTCGAGGCGACTCTCGCTTCGGACGTTCTTGTTGCGATCGTCAACGAGTCTCGTGTCACCAAGTCTGCCGATGTCGATGTCGAAGAAGGTGTCGATGCATCTGCCGAAGGAGCGGCCTCCTAGTCATTCCGTTTTAAGCAATCATTTCGAAACGTCCGGAGCCGTGAGGCCCGGACGTTTTTCTTTGGCGCAAGTTTCAACAATCACTATCTTCTTCCTCGTGAGCATCAAATGCATCGTTGGTCTCGGTAACCCGGGCGATAAATACCTTAACACCCGGCATAATATCGGGTTTCGGGTTCTTGATGTTCTTGCAGATCGTGCTGGCCAAAAATTCCAGCTCGAGAACAAGTGGGAATCGCGGACGTGCAAATTAGGAGCGACCTTGCTTGTTCAACCTTTAACCTACATGAATGAAAGTGGTCGTGCAATTGGCTCGCTGGCACGCTTTTTTCGTTGGCAGCCCGAGGAAATTCTTGTCGTTTTCGATGACATCTCTCTTTCGCTTGGGAATCTCCGTTTTCGCATGAATGGGGGTCACGGCGGGCACAATGGTGTGCGCTCGTTCTTGGCCCACCTTCCGACCGATAAATTTGTGCGGCTCAAATTGGGTATCAGCGGAGTCACCGGAGAGCAGCTTGTTGGGCACGTCTTGGGCAACTTTGCCGTCGCCGAACGTGAACTCGTCGAAAACACGCTTGCAAGAGCGGCCGATGCTGTGCAGCTTGCGATCAAGAGCGGCCCTGAAAAGGCAGCAAATGAGTTCAATAGCAGAACTCCCAAGAAACCGAAAAAACCAACGGAAGAAGATGAATCGCAAGTACGAGGGCCTGATTGTCCTGAACGCCCAGGGGACCGAGACCAGCATTGATGATCTCGTTAGCAGTGTCTCAAAAGATCTCGAAGAAGAAGGAGCCAAGCTTGATGAGATCAAGCAGCATGGTCGCAAGAGGTTTGCCTACAACGCGCGTAAGCTCGATGGGGGCCACTACGTGAGCTACATCTTCGAAGCTGAAGGTGGTGCCATTACCAAGATTCAGGAGCGCCTGACCTTGAACAACGCGGTGCACCTCCAGCACTATCAGCGTCTTGCCTAAACTCTAAGCTCTCCACTCCCCATGGCCAACGTCAACAAAGTCATGCTTCTCGGGAATATCACCCGGGATCTCGAAGTCCGTTACACTCCCAAGGGAACTGCGGTTTGTGACCTTGGCATGGCCGTGAACCGGATTCGCACCGGTGACAATGGAGAGCGAATTGAGGAAGTCACCTATGTCGATGTCACCCTCTGGGGGCGTCAGGCCGAGCTCGCCGGACAATATCTGAGTAAAGGCCGTTCGGTCTTTATCGAAGGTCGTCTTCAGCTCGATCAGTGGGACGATAAGGCGACCGGTCAAAAGCGCTCCCGTCTGCGCGTTGTCGGCGAGAACATGCAGTTTATCGGTGGCCAAGGTGGCGGTGGAAGTCAGGGAGGTGGAAGCCAGCAGGGCGGTGGTGGAGCTCCTCGTCAGCAGGTAGCTCCTCCCCAGCAGCAGCCACAATCTTCGCCACCACCACAATCGAATCAAGGCGGAGCCGCTGCGGCGGACAGCTTTGATAACGACGATGACGACATTCCGTTTTAAGATCCGGAAAGGCCTCAAAATACCATTTCAAAAAGCCACCCAGGTTCGGGTGGTTTTTTTATTCAGGCTTCTGCCAGGGGATTGAGCCACCTCGTTGGATGTGGGCTCGCATGGCGGTGGCGAGATCTTTGAAGACCGGAGCCTGGCGTTCGCTGAGATCGGTGGTTTCGAGGGGATCTTTTTCGAGATCGAATAGCTCCCACGGTCCCATGGGAGAGTTTTTGACAAGCTTCCATTTTCCACGCTTCATGGCCCACGAGACTTCGCCCATGTAGCGGAGGTTGCCCTCGCGGCGGGTAAAGAAGAGATCGCGTTCCTTGGCCACTTGCATGCCGGTCTTGAGAAGTGGGAGGAACGATTGTCCGTCGAGCCCTTCAGCGTTCTTTCCTCCTGCCGCTTCCACGGCGGTGGAGAAGATATCCATGGTCACGGCGGTGAAGCCAGTGGTGGCGGGCTTGATTACGCCGGGCCATACCGCGCAGGCGGGAACTCGGATTCCGCCTTCATACATATCCTGTTTGCCTCCTCGGAGGTTTCCGCAGTTTCCGCCAACGTTGGTTTGACCTCCGTTGTCGGAGACAAAGAAGAGGAGGGTGTTCTCCCATTGTCCGTTTTCTTTCAGGGAGGCGATGACCTTGCCGATGCTGTCGTCCATGTGCTCAATGAGCGCAACGAGCTGGGCCCGTTTATCATCAATCCCCTCTTCGCGTGTCTTTACCTTTTCGAGCCAGTCTTTGGGCGGCTGGATTGGAGTGTGGGGCGCATTGTAGGCGAGATAGAGAAAGAAGGGCTTTTCTGATTCTTGTTTCGCCTCTGAGGCGAGGTAATCGACGGTCCAGTCGGTAAAGATATCGGTGGCGTGTCCTTCGGGATCGACCTTCTCTTTGTTGAAGCGCATGTAGTGCTGGCCGTGGCGACGGTGCTTGTAGTAGTCGTCCATCATGTCCCCGAGGAAGCCGTGGAAGTGATCAAATCCCCGTGTGTTGGGGTGGGCTTCTTCATCAAGCCCGAGGTGCCATTTTCCAATTGCGGCGGTTCGGTAGCCCTCTTTCTTAAGTGCTTTTGGCAGGAGAGTCGCGGAAGGGGAGAGGTAGCCCCAGTTGTCTTTGGGGTGGGTGCGGATCACGCCCGGAACACCCACGAGCTCCTGGTATTTTCCGGAAAGGAGAGCGGCGCGGGTCGGTGAGCAAACAGGGCAGTTGGCATAGAAATTAGTGAAGCGTAAACCGCTCGCCATCAGTGAATCAAGATGTGGGCTCTTCAGATCCTTGGCCCCGTAGCAGGAGAGATCTCCGTATCCGAGATCATCGGCCACAATTACAACGATGTTGGGCTTTTGAGCTGCCCAAGAGGTCATGCTGAGAAGTACGAGAAATAGGAGAGGCGCACGCATACTTAATTAACTAGAGAGCTTTATCAAGAAACCCAAGACAAAGTCTCTTCCCAACAAAAAAAAGCCGCTTGCTCCGGGAAAGGAGCATGCGGCTTGGATTTTAAAAGAGTGGATTCCCCGCGGCGTCGACTACTGGTGGTCGGCAGGTCCAACGAGCTCGACGAAGTTGCCGTCGGGGTCTTTGACCACGGTGAGGGCAACTTTGCCTCCGGGGATGATGGCAGGACCTTTGGCGAGGATCTTGACTCCGGCTTTCTTGAGTCGCTCTAGGGCGGTTTTGGTGCTGTTCACGTGAATGGTGAGATAGCTGAAACCAAGGCTGCTGGTGATGTAGGTTTGGTCGCTTTTCTTGCTCTTATCCACGGCAGACTGCATGAGTTTGATGGTGGTGGCGCCTTTGCCTTTACCGAGGGCGAGCTTTTTGATGACGATTTCTTCGCCCGCGCTGAGGCCGGAATCACGGGTCAGGTCTTTCCCGGCAGTGAATTCTCCAGTGGAGGTGAAGCCGACGGCTTCGGTGTAGAATTTCATCGATTTGTCGAGGTCACTTACGACGATGCCAAGATCGATGGTGGCGGTGCGAAACTCGGATTCGTCGGCGGAGGCCAATGAGACGAAGAGAGAGAAGATGGCGAGGAGGTGAATTGGTAGTTTCATGGAGAGGTATTGATGAGGGAATTGAGCCGAGGTGACCAGCTAGAATGCCAGGACTTGGCTGAGGGAGATCGAGCGATAGAAAGCAAAACGTCGTTTCGGGCTTGCGACCAGCGATTGGTGATTTGGCCGTTTGAGCGTGCTACTGCCCCTTGGTTTAATCGTCTTGGGGTTTTGGGGTGATTTTGTGAAAGCTCATGCCCCGGGCGGCAGGTTCGAAGTGGCCTTTTTTGCTTTTCTTCAGGAAGGCCGGGTAGGTTTTCTTCTTGGCGAGACGGGGAATGGGCGAGGGGCCGGCGGCGTTGCCGAGTTTGACATGCCGATAGCGGATGATGATGGTATCACCAACTTTGACCTCGCTGGCGGTCTTGGTTACTTTCATTACAGTGGCGGTTACGACTTCGCCCGGCGAAACCCAGTATCCTCGTTTGGCTTTATCAACCCGAATCTCAATGACCTCGGGTGCGGCCTGTTGCATTTCAAGATAGACCTTCGTTGGTATCTCAGCAGCCAGTGGAAGTGAGAAAATGGTGAAGAGAAGAAGGATGGGTTTCATTATGCTGGAAAAATAGCGTTAAAGCGGCCAAAAGTTAATTTAATCTGCCGGAGTTGGTGCGCCTGGCCAGGATCATACTGATCACCACGAGGATACCTCCCACGATGAGGCCCCATCCGGGGGATTCGGTTTTGAGGAGAACGAGTGCTTCGAGAATCCCGCAGACCGGAATGAGGAAGCGGTAACTTGCGAGAAGGGTGACGGGAAAGATGGTGGAGAGATGATTCCAAATGCTGAAAGCGGTCGCGGAAACAAAGGCGAGCCAGACGGTGGCTAGGATGACCGGTAGATCGAACATGTCGTCGATGTTTGGAAGGGCTTGGCCGCCAATCAGAGCGAGTCCGATTCCTCCCAGAAGGAGGGAAAGTCCGGTTGCGTTGATCGCTGACATGGTGGACTTGAGTTTCGCAAAAATGATGAGAGCGGCCGCTCCGCTGGCTGTTGCGGTGAGCATAAAGATTCCTCCAAGGATGGGGTTGCCGGCGCCAGCACCAGGCTTATAAATGGCGAGGACTACGCCCAGTCCTCCCAAAGCGAGGCCAAACCATTGGGTCGGAGAGGGCCAGGGAGTTTTTTGAATCAAAGGAGCCAAAATCATCCACCAAAAACTTCCGGTGGCGACAAGAAGGGCGGCGAGGCTTGCGCTCGAAACGGAAACCGCTTGATAGAAGAAAACGTATTGGATGAAGGTCTGCGCGAGGGCGAGTCCGGTGATCAGTTTCCACGAGGAGGAGCGGAGTTCTCTTTTTAGGTTTCCTCCGAGGATGAGGAGTCCGGTCCCAGAGAGGCAGAATCGGACGCCGGCAAAGAGGAAGATGATGGGGAGTGATCTTTGCAATCCCTGATCGTCCCAATGTTGATAGACAATTTTTATTGCGGGAAAAGCGGTCCCCCAAAGTAGCGCGCAGACGAATGCCGGGAGCAGCGGGCTTTTGAAGAAGAACACGCGCTAGTCATCGGGGGGTGAAGTCCTATTAGGAAGCTAATTTCTTTCTCTTGCTGCGAGCGACAAGAAAGCCGCCAATCGCGCCGCCGAGGTGGCTTTCCCAGCTGATTCCTTCTTTCCCGGGCAGGATGCCGAAGAAGGCTCCTCCATAAAAGAAAATGATGAGGAGGGAGAATAGGATGGTTGCCGGAGTGCGTTGATAGAATCCGAGCGCAAGAAGAAAGGCAAGGTAGCCAAAGACCAGGCAACTGGCTCCAATGTGATTACTTCCGTTGGTTCCAATGAGCCATGCGACAAGCCCTCCGCCCAGAGCCGCTGCAATGGAAACGGTGGCGAGTTCACGCCAACCAAAGGCCAGAATTGCCGCTCCAAGAACAATTAGAGAGACCGAATTTCCGAAGAGATGTGCCCAGCCTGCATGAAGCAGTGGCGCAAAGAGGAATCCTTCCAAGTGGGAAAAACTTCGGGGATGAATACCATGATTCTCGAGACTGTTTCCGAGAAGGAACTGGTCGACAGCCTCGATGATCCAAAGGATGAGGATGAAGAATGTGAAGTCTTTCAGGCGTTCCCAATATGGTGAAAAACCCGTGGGAGCGACAGAAAGTGAGGGGTCACGCATGATCACGAAAAGAATGAATCCGATCTGACGTCCTGCCAGAAAATTCTCGCTATTGATATCCGGGATTCCAAAGTCATCTTATGAATCATCAATCATTTCTTTCATTTGTCGGGGCTATCACTTTCGTCCTGATCCTCTGTTTGCGTGGTCAGGATGTTTCGCCATTGGCGCTCACGATAGAAGGGGATTCATTGACGTTTCAGTTGGATTCGCTTGATAGGACTGAAAGTTGGATGTTACAGCAATCGACCGATGGAGAAAGCTGGCGTGATTTGGTGCCACTTGAAGGAGGTTGGAGTTTGCTGGGCTTTGGAGTACAGATAGAACGTGGTGATTTGGAGGGCGGTAAAAGAGATAAAGTGTTTTTTCGTGCGAAGAAGTTCTCGCGGCATGAGGAATTGTCTCTGGCGTATCTGACAGCTCTGGCCAAATGGAACGAGGCTGAAGTGACGAGTTACAGCTATGTGGTCAGATCAAGTCGTGGGTGGTCGAGTTATGAGGCGCGCTATACGGTCGTGAATGGAGATGTTACGGAGGTGGAGACAATTATGGCCCCGGCATTCGGCTCCGTTCCTGATGGTGTCACGATCGAAAATTGGTTTGTGACCCTTGAGTCTGCGATCGAACAGAATGCCTTTCAGATCAATGTCGACTGGAATGCGGAGTTTGGTTATCCTGAGCAGACTTACATTGATCTCGATGATAGAATTGTGGATGAGGAACAGGGATGGACGATTAGTGAATTGACTCCTCTGGAGTAAAGTGACTCACAGGTTCGGGAAAAAAATATTCCTGTGTGCGACTGGCGCACCGTTGAGCTGGAAGCCGGGAAAGTTTTTTGAGCCGGGCGACGACTTCTTCGAGGCTTTCGTCGAGCGTCGAGGTTCCAGCGGTGACGCCTACCCTTGTGATTCCATCGAGCCACTCTGGATTGATGTCGTTAGGGCATTCAATGTGGTGGGCTTTGCAACCCAACTTCCGGGCGGTGCGGGCGAGTTGGGCGGTGTTGTTGGAATTTTTTCCTCCGATTGCGAGGACCAACTCGGCGGCGTGGCAGAGTTCATGAAGCGCGGTTTGCCGGTCTTTGGTGGGGTGGCAGACGGTGTCGAAATAAGCAACTTCGACATCGGGTCGTTGCTCGCGAACTTCGTTTACGAGAGCGCGAACGCGGTCGATGGGCTGGGTGGTTTGAGAGATGATGCCAATTCGTTTTACATGAGGAATGGTCGCGATGTCTTCAGGGTTTAGAACGACCTGGGCCGTGGGAAAATCTCCTTTCAGGCCGCGAACTTCGACATGCCCCTCCTTGCCAATAATAATCGGTTGGAACCCTTTGGCGACCACTTTGGCGAGTTTGGCGTGTGCCACTTTAACGAGTGGGCAGGTGGTATCAGTAACTTGATATCCAGCTTCGGCCCAGCGCTTGCGATCGCGATCCGCGGCTCCATGGGCGGTAATGATGACGTGCTTGGTCGGAGCCTGCGATTTTTCGAGTGGTGCGGAGCGGGCCCCTTGAGAAGCGAGTCGCGATTTGACAGTCGGATTGTGGGCCAGTTGCCCCAGAATGGTAGCGGGGTCTTTTTTAAGAACGCTCTCGGTGGCTTCGATGGCTTGTCTGACGCCGAAGCACATGCCGGTGTGTTTCGCGATGAGGATGTCGTAGCGTGGAGTGGGTATGGTCTTCATTTCAGTCCCAAAAATGGCCTACCTATGTGGAGAGAGAGTGAAGGAGAGGAGAAATTTGTGTGAATCAGCGGAAAGAAAACTTCCAGAGCCCCCATAGAACTCAAACTTTTGATTAAAAGCGAAGGTTTCCACCAATTTGGACAAAAGGGCCTGTGTCGATTTCGTCCTCCTCGAGAGTCCGTCCGTCGGTGTTTTCGATAGTGATTTCCTTCAACATGCTGATTCCTCCTGTCACCTGCATCCAGAAATTCTCGGAGAAGCTTTCTTCCAGCTTCAATTTAAGTCGGAAAGATCTGGATGCGATCTTTCTCTTGGGCCCTC
>JBDNAG010000089.1:0-14360 GCA_039768565.1 Akkermansiaceae bacterium
CTACCAACGAGCGGCCAGAACTCGTGACGTCGTAGTCGAAGCACCAGAAAAGCAGCTTTCTCGCGTGAAAAAGGGTACGACCATTCATCAGCTATCATCATTTCAGAAATATTCGGTGCATTCTTTAGAAGATTATCCCCACCATCTTCCGTGACTTTGGAAATTTTCTCGATCTCGTCATGGATCGACAACATGGCATCGCAAAAACAGTCGAGTTCCACTGGCAAAAAATCATTGATTGAGCCAAGCTCAACAGTCATGCCAAGAGGCTCGGCTCTGGTGCGAACGAGTTTAATCGTCTGCGGGTGGCATTCCTTGTCCACCAAAAAAACAAAACCGCGAGGGTTCATCCTCAACGAAAGTCTCCTTTAACTTTTGGAGCGCCTAAGCTTGAGAAAGAGCACCCGGAAGTTCGGGGCCTTCTTCCCACCGGACTTTTTCAGGGACGACCTTGTCAAAGAGCGCATCGAGATTGTCATAGCAAATCGCGTCTTGGACGCTCTTGCCGAAAATGATACCACAGCCCGATTTGGCGGTTGGCAAATGAATCACTCATTTCAAAACTCAGGAAATCATCCCGCTGTAGGAAGCAGCGTCCATGAGATTATTAACCTGATCTGGAGTGCTCACACGGATTTTGAAAATCCAGCCCGTATCGTAAGGGTCAGTATTGATCTTGGCTGGATCTGCAACAAGGTCGATATTGACTTCGATGATTTCCCCGGCAATCGGGGCATAGATGTCGCTAGCTGCCTTGACACTTTCGACAACAGCGATCGGAGACCCCTTATCGATATCTCCCAAATCGGGTAATTCAACGAAGACCACATCGCTCAATTCCTCTTGAGCATGGTCGGTAATTCCAATAGTGGCAATGTCACCTTGAAGGCGAACCCACTCGTGATCGCGGGTGTAGTGAAGGTCGGCAGGAGCTGTCATAACTTAAGTCGTTAATGTTTAATTTTAATTATTTTTGATAGAAAGGTTTTTTTACCACTTGTGCGGAGATTTTGCGCCCACGTATTTCGACAAAGACCTTGGTGTTCACTTCGACACGATCAGTTGGAAGATAAGCCAAAGCAATTCCACAGCCAAGTGTTGGAGAAAGCCCACCGGAGGTCAGCACTCCCAGAGGCTCGCCATCCTCATCGACAACAGGATATCCAGGCTTTGGGGGAGCCGCCCGCTCGCTGATCTTGATCGCCATCAGACGCTCGGCCAATCCTTCCTCTTTTTGAAGGGTTAGTACCTCTCTCCCCACAAACTCTCCCTTTTGGAAAGCAACAAAGAAACCCAAGCCAACCTCGAGAGGAGTTCTTTTAGTCGAGAAATCAGAACCGTTCAGCGGGTAGCACATCTCCAAACGCAGACTGTCCCGGGATCCAAGCCCGCAGGGCTTTACATCCTCTTCGAGCAGGGCATTCCACCAAAAAGAGGCTTCGCGGGCAGAGCAGAAAAGCTCGAAACCATCTTCGCCGGTGTATCCGGTCCGACCAATAATGATTCGGCGGCCCTCATGCTGGAGGTCGTCGACTCCGTTGCGATTCGGAAGAGTCCTTCCATCGGTGATTGCCGAAAAAACCTCGGGAGCACGCGATCCCTGGATGGCGAGACCGGCCCATTCGGAGCTTTCATCACAAAGAGTCACACCCTCGACCAGATTCTCCTCAAGCCAAGTGACATCCTTGTTCCCACAAGAAGCATTTACTACGAGAAGGAAAACACTTTCGCCCAAACGATAGAGGATTAAATCATCAATAACTCCCCCGTTTTCATTGAGGAGGAAGGTATAATGGGCATTCCCGACTTCAAGATCCGCGACATTATTAGTCAGCATTTGATTCAACCAGCCAACAGCGCCATCACCTTCGACAAAGAGTTGGCCCATATAAGAAATATCAAAAATTCCGCAAGCATCGCGGACACACTGATGTTCCTCAATGATCGAAGAATACATCACCGGCATCTCCCAACCAGCAAACGGGACCATGCGACCTCCTAGATCCCGGTGTTCCTGATCGAGAGGAGACAATTTCAGAACCTCGCTCATATCACGACTTTGTGAGTGGTGATGGAGCTTGTCAACCTGCTCATCTGCGGGTTTCCTTGCACCCCAATGGCACTGAACGCAAATCTGGAAAAAAACTTCTCATGGCTGGCATTCCCAGGCCTCATTCGCGCCATTGTCATGCTTCAATGCGTGGTGTTTTTAGTCATTCTGGTCAACAACGACACGGCAAGTTACTTCATGGTGACTCCCGAAGGTATCGCAAAAGGACAATATTGGAGGCTCATTTCGTGGATCTTTTATCCATTCGTCAATCCGAGCCAATACGGCCCGGTCTTTAGCGCGTTCTTTATGTTCATTATACTGCGGATTTCCTTTCTATTCAGTGATTCACTGGAAAACGCTTGGGGAGAGGTCCGGACGTCGTTCTATGTTTATGGAACGATTATTTTTCAAGCACTGGCCCTCTATCTATCAGCCATCGGAGTTTTCCCTCTTTTATTCCTAGAAAATCAGATGTTTTACATCGCGCTGTTCTTCGCATTTGCGACCCTGTTCCCCCACGTCGAATTCCTTCTCTTCTTTGTTCTCCCCGTCAAGGTATGGATCTTTGCCTCAATCTCGCTGGCAATGATCATCTTCTCTTGCCTCGCCTATCCAATCCTGTTTTTGGCATATGGCCTCGCTTTCCTGCCCTATCTCGTTTGGGCCATCCCAAGGCTCTGGAATTGGCGCAAATATAAAACCCAACTCAATACGCGAAGGGTCAAATACCAATCACAACACAAAGGCAGCCAGGTCCAATCACTCCATCGTTGTGCCAATTGTGAGCGAACCGAGGTCAGCAACCCTGAACTCGACTTCCGTGTCGCTGAAAATGGGGACGAGTATTGTCTGGACCATCTTGAAGATGCCAGCAAACCTCCGGCCTCA
The DNA here is from genome assembly GCA_039768565.1 of Akkermansiaceae bacterium. Taxonomy (GTDB): domain Bacteria; phylum Verrucomicrobiota; class Verrucomicrobiia; order Verrucomicrobiales; family Akkermansiaceae; genus SW10. The sequence goes on from JBDNAG010000089.1 coordinate 2,942, forward strand.
TGAGCGAGCTGCAGTTCTCCCCACGCCCAGATAAAAAGGAACTCGACGAGACCCAGGCCTTTGCACCTAAGTTTGATGCCAATGGCCTTATCGCGGCGATGGCTATCGATCATAAAACACGGGAACCTCTTATGTTGGCTTACATGAACGAGGAGTCGCTTAAGATGACTATCGAAAAAGGCGAAGCGGTTTACTACTCCCGGTCCCGGCAGGAAATCTGGCATAAGGGAGCTACCTCCGGACACACTCAAAAAATTCACGAGATCCGCACCGACTGTGATCAGGATGCCCTCATTCTTTACGTCACACAGCAGGGAGCAGGAGCATGTCACACAGGTCGGCGATCTTGTTTTTACCGTGCGGTGAGCTTCCCCCAAAACAATCCAGTTGATCTCGAATTCGTCGATGACGAAAAAACCTTCGATCCGGATTCTGTTTACGGCCAAAAATAGCGGGTCAAAAACGGGTGGTGTAAAATCAGCAGAACCCGAATCACCTATCGCTGCGGAACCACGGCTTCGAGAACGGTTGCCCCGTGCTGATCACTCATCACGAGGACGCTGAACTTGCGGACTTCGCCGAGTCCGGTCGAGCTAACGCTGGCATAGTCAAACTTGCCTCGAAGATCGGTGTAGCCATCCTTGAAGAACCTTACTCCATTAGCAGTGTCCGCGTAGACCTTGACATAGACCTTGGACAGCGGATTCCCGGTTTTTTCATGACGAACAGTCAGCAAGCCCATGGAATCGCTAAGAATTGTCTTCAGCTCATTCGCATAAACCGCAGCAGAGGTTTTCTTCCCTCCGCCAATCACTTCAACGATCACATTACTCGCCTGATATTCGGCAGGGAGCTGGAAAACCTTGCCCCCCTTCTTCCCCTGAAGCTTCATCGACATTGATTTGTTTGGCTGAATAATTGCAAAGCGCGAAGTGCCACTCGAAACAAACGGATTGGTGCTGAACAAGAATTCCAGATCGATCTCGTAGTAGTTTACGGTCACTTCCTGAACATTCTGGAAATCAAGAGTAGCTTTCACCCCTTCCACTTCAAGATTGAGAGAAGGCTCGAGAATAGCTGCTAACTGCTGCTCTTGCTCTCGATTCCCTTCCTTAATCACCTCGGGCCCGGCTCCCTGAATCTCTTTTATCTGAGCTGTCAATTCAGCGAAGCGGTTACGCCAACGATCAACCGGATACTTTTCATATTTCCCGGCTAAACGACGCGCTTTCTGAAGATCTGCTTCATAGAATGCCGCATAGGCCTCGAAGTAGTCATATTGCATTCTCGTCTTTAACTTGTCGGGATTCACCTGCTTTAGGTGAACCAAAGCCTCGGCAATCCGGTCCTGAAGAAAAAGGTAGTATGTGGTCACCAGGTGATCTAAGTCATCGACATCTTTTTTCTGACTCAACACTCCTAAAAACTGCGAATACTGCCCGAGAACCACAGGATTAAGAATTCGATTTTCTCCACCCAAAGCATGGGCCCTGTTATTAATTAAAGGTTTGAATTCCAAGTGCTCATAACGACGGCGATTAATCGGATCCACCGTAATAAGGTCACAGGAAAGCGCCACCCCACATTGATCAAGGAAGCGTTGCTGCATCAAAAGCAGTTGGGCAATTCCCTCCCGGTGGTTGTGTTCAACCGCATATCCCTGAATCGCAGAATGATAAATACCCCTAAGATTCAAGATCTCCAAAGCCTCGTCAAAGAACTCTTCGCTTTCACGACAGCGCCAAGCTATCTTGGTGAGATCAATCGCATGTAGATTACGCGTGCCAAGGTATTTCAAAACATCAGCTTCCTCTCCCCACTGACTGATCCACGCCCACGATGTCTGGTCGACACTCGTGGGCTTGTCTACGACATTAAAAGTAAGGCTGTCGGCATGAGCAATCACCTCTCCTGACTTTGATAAGTGGGCCGGATAAACGGTAAACTGTCCGGACGTCGGGAAATAGAAGGCAATCTCAAGACGATGAGTCGAGTATGGCTCCAACTGCACCGGCCGGGTAGCTGTGCTTCGAAGCCCACGAACGGCAATTGCTCCTTTAGGAATCTGCGAGAGAATATCAAGTCGCTGCCGCGCGCTGGTCGGATTGGTCACGACAACCTGGGCTCCATAAACAAGCCCACGAACAAACTCATCGGTCACAAATTGATCAATTCTTTGGCCATCTTCCATGCGGTAACGGTCATTGAGCTGGAAGTAGCTTTGACTCACCAAAAGAGGAGGTCGATTTTCAGCCATCCCAGCCTCCTTCACCTCACGGTGGAAAAACAGCGCGTTGCCACCCGCAGTAAAATCAAGAGCCCCTTCATCAATTTTGTCCTTATGCTCGGGTGCCTCGAAGGGTAGATCGAGGAAAGACAAGGCAAACATCATTTCAGAAAAATTACCGGTAACTTCCCCCAAATGACGTGACCCAAAACCAGGACCAACACCATGTTTGGCAAGATCAAGCCAGAAACGATTTTCGTTAACGAGTTGATAGGTTTGATCACTTTGGCGTAGATGATAATAATTATTCTCAGCCCACTCCCTAGTTGGCTCAAGCTCGCGATAAAGTTGCTCTACCTCCCGCAATTTCTCATTCAAGTCGATGCCAAAAGCATCCTTTGAGGCCCCGGCCTTTCGCCCCACGAATCGGCTTTTCTTTTTCACAGCCTTCAATAACGACTCATTCGTTTGAAGTTGTTTCATTTCCTTCTCCATCTCCATTGCAGGAGCGGCCCCATCCGTGGCAGCAAAAGCGTCATCATCACCCAGCGAAAAGGCGACTCCATTCGTGGCGACGATTCCTCCATCCAAGCTTAAATCTGAAAGCGTTGCTCCGGTAAAAGTATTCCCAAAGGCCCCACCTCCTACCGCAGCACCAAACCACTGCTTACTCCGATCGAGATTGGAAGGACGAAGTGCCAGCCGGTTCTCAAGATCCAACCCAAGAGAGGCCATCCTTTTCTGATCGGATTCGGCCAGGAGAATCCGCTCAACAACATTGAGACGGGCATATTCAAATGACTGATAATACCTATTCAGAGGATTACCAAGAAGGTAGTCGTCCATGAAGGTGACATCCTTCTTATTGGCAAGATGTGGAAGAACCACTTCTTTGAAAAAGGCAGGATCTTTTCGCGAGACGAAAAAGCTTAACTCATGACAGGCATACCTCGAATACTTGGCCCGCTTCTCTTCCTCAGTCAGGCCGGCCCAATCAGTCACAAAGGCGAACTCTCTCAGAGTTGAATCGTTCTTGAGGGTGAGAAAAAATCGATAAACCGATCCCAAGTGATCATAGACTTCGAATTTTGAATTGAGAAGATCTGGAATCTTTAGCGAATCTCCTTTCTTCAATAAGGTGACTTGTTCCTGCTCCGTAAAGTGCCGCTTGGGATCAAGCGCGTTGGTCAGGAGACGCAAGTCTCGGATCTTGGTCCTGGCATCCGGCAAAGAAACACTCCGATAGGTCGCGCCTTCCGGATCCACGAGAAGAACGTGGACATGCTGCCGGTCGCCAAATGCATCAAGATTAATACTAATCCGACCGTCCTTATCCGGCACTAAGTTTGGGATCACAACCGGGTTCCGTCCCAAAAATTCGTATGAGGTCGAACCAATCTTTCTCGCCAGACTTCCCTCTTTTTTTGCTCGCGACCTAGTGGCAGCAGCTCCAGGAGCACTAGGGGGAACCGGCTTGCGATTAAAGCGATCTCCGGCTTCCAACAACTCTTTGCCCGACTCGGTATCGCGAACAGCCCACGGGTTGAGGAGAATTTCGGGCCGACTCAGCATATTCCCGACAAACTTCTCAGCATACCGTCGCTCCAAAATGTAGCGTAGTTCGTCACCCAGATTTCGGCCACTGATATAAAGGCTGGGAAGAAAGCGCGCGGTTCCGGCACGAAGTCCGGCGCGCTGGGAACCACCCAAGGAAGCAAACAAGTCATTCCCGGGGAGAAACCTTGTGCCAATGACATGCACACGGGTCAAGGGATCCAACCCCGTCACATTAATTTCCAAATTCTTGTCATTTGCTTTCAGTGATTTCAAATGCGAAGCCTGCCTGACGGGCAGCTCGAGCATGCGAGCAGAGTTAAAGAGATACCCTTCCGAAACTTCACCGCTTCCAACGAGGACATTGATACTTTGGCCTGAATTTTTTAAAATCAAACGGTAATCACCTGCGGGAAGAGCCGCGACCAAATACCCCTCAATAAGCTTGAGCCGGGAAAATTCGTTGGCAAAAAATCCACCTGACCTGGTGGAATACAAAGCCACTTCACGTCGATTCAGGGGACCCACAAATGGAACTTTAAGTTCCTGTTTTTCGGAAAGTGTGATGAGCTTAACCTGATCACGACGATCATGGTTCAACGTCCAGGTTCGCGATTGTCCGCCTGCAGCCTGAACGGTAAGACTTCCAATTCCATCAAGAGTCCCAAGATCAACACTTCCTCTTTTGGTAGTCTTCAGAGTCGTCTTCCGCTGATTTTTGAAATAACGATGATTGAAGGTCACATTGATATTCTGCCCGGCCAGTGGCTCGGCATTTCGGCCGAAGAACTCCACGCGATATTTGCCGTCGATCTTGCTCAGGTAGAGATCTCCGACGACATCACCTTTGAGCACTTCGTTTACCCGAAAGGAGCGGGAATCAGTCAACTCAATGGGTTTACCGCCCTCACTGGCAATCTTCATTTTAACCCGCAGGGTTGCAACGAGATTGATGAGACGATCCGGCACCCTGAATTCATGCACAAATTCACGATCGCTAAACAACTTCAGGTCTTGAACGCTCATACTGGCGGGAAGGCCCTCGAGATCCGTGGAGTTCAACTCAAGTGAAGCACTCTCAATCTCGCTGAGCGAAATCGTCTGCCCCGCAACTTCCAATGTAGGCCGGAGAATCAATCGGCCCTTACCACCAGTGCGGAGTGACTCCTGATCAAGATGCATGCCAGCCGTAATCCGATAGGCTTCGCGCGGTTGAACCAGCTTGGCGATCGTGGCATAACCATTTGAATCTTGAATCACCACCGCCCGGGTCCCGGGATTTTTTGAGAAAGGAATTACGAGGCGCCCGGTCGTATCACTTTCATACTGGTTCTTCCCGATCCAGAGAGCAGCTCCTTTCAGGGGCCGATTGACCTCGTCAAGAATGGTAACCAGTTCACCCTGCGGGATGGTCCGATTGATAATTCCAAGAGCACCCTTGCGAACGATAGCCCGACTGCTCTTACCACCCCCAATAAATTCGACCACCCACAAGCCCCTGCGGTTTGGAATCGCTCCCAGCTTGAATTCTTTCTTCGTCTTCAGTTGAGGTGCCACATTGAACTCGTGGGCTTCACTAAAGTTCGCAACCAATCCATCGAGATCAATATCAGTGCTGACTTCATTCCCAAGACTTCGGTAGTAATTCAGCGTATTGATCTCAAACACCTTAACGAGAAGTTTTGGAACATTCTTAAGATGCATCTTCAAGTTTACGGGATCATCGATCGCGTAGGTTTCCTGATTGGTGGCATCAAATTCAATTTCGACCCGGTCCTTGAGGGTCTGGAATTCGGACGGAGTCAGAAGCGCGGCCCAGTCTGAGGGTTTCCCGACTCCATTGGTAATCTTAACCTCAGCGAAGACCCGACGCAGCCAATTCTCATTCAAATAAGGAGCAAATCTAGCCGTATCACGATCATCTACCAGAAACTTCAAAAGATAAGACTTAACTAGTGACTCGTCTCCTCCTTGAGCCGAAGGCAGTGTGGTGACCTTGCGGAAATCTTGCCCTAAATTGGCCGGGTGATTCCAAAGCGCAGGCTCTTGTTCCCGCCACTTGAGATTTAAATAACTGACATTCCTGGGTAGGGCCAAATACTTCAAAAAACGCCTTTCATTCTCTTGACCTTGCGCCCGATCATGAACGAGCCGCTGGTAAATCACGTGGGCTTTCAAGGAATTGAACAACGGCGGCAAGGTCGACACAAACTTTTCTGCACGAGTCAAATAGGCCTCACGAACCGCCTCCGAGGCCGCCATCGACTCATCGGCATTTGGAAGAAGCCGGGTCAGATAAGTTTCCACAAAAGCAGCTGTATTGATCACATCCGCCTTCAAGGCGAGAAGCTCGTCAAGTTGGACTTTCGTCAAAACACGATGAATGCGGAACTCACCAAACCCCTTGCTCTCCTTACTCTTAAGGTCGGTGTGAATGAGCGAAACCAGCCCGGGCAGATCCGGAGTCGCGGCTCGGGCCAGAAGGTCGCGCAGCTCGGAAGTCGACAACTTGGGCTTTCCTTCTAGGAATCTGTAGAACGCCGACGTTTGAAGATTCTGAAGCGAGTTCGAACGTCCCAGCGCTTCATCAAGAAACGACTTCCACGAAACGAACTCCGGTGCCAGCACCGAGGGGTGCTTGGCTTCTCTGGCCTTCCCCTCCTGCTGGTGATTGAGGGTTAATCCCATTTCGCGACGGAGGTAAGCCAGCGTCGCCTCCGGATCTTCGGAATAGCGAATCAGAGCCTCCCGGTTTTCGATTTGTTTTCTTTGACCGGAATTACGGAAGCGAATTTTCCATTCCCCGAGGATTCGATTCAGTTCCTTGAGATTCCTCTCATTTTGAAAATGCAATGCGTGGTAATAGTAGTAGTCCTTGGTCCCGGGGATCAGGAGTTGCAACGCCTTTTCCCGATCTGCCGCCAGAGCGAAATTTTCGATAAAACCCACCTCTTGCTGAGCCATGAGACTATGACCGGCACAAATCGAGGTGCTCAGAGTCAAAATCCATCTCCGGCATTTCCGTGGTAATTTAATCGTCTTCATAGTTTGTATTTCTGGCAGGTCATAAAACCTTGATGTCATAAAGAGGCCGCAAGCTGAAATGGCATTTTCCTTATTTGTTAGGAAACGCCAACCGACAACTTCTTGGAAGAAAATCCTTCTTTTTTTGATTCTGGGGAAGATCAGCGATAAATACCGCTTTTCGGATTCCCGCCGGACATGAGATACCCCATGAGATCCCTTAATTCAGAAGGATTGAGCGAGTTAATCAATCCAGCCGGCATCTGGGAAATACTTGTCTGCTTGACTGACTTCACCTGATCAATCGTTGTTAAGAACGGTTCGCCGGAATGGCCTGCAGGATAGATCGAGACATCTTTGCCGTTTCGAACATAAAGCCCCTGCTTCTCGGACCCATCAGCCAACACGATATCGAACATGCTGTATTGATCGGAAACGTCCTTGTTCGGATTGATAATTGCCTCGAGAACGTAGGCGGAATCGAATTTGTTCGGAATACTGCTCAGATCAGGGCCGATGTCCCCTCCCAACCCACCCATTCGATGGCATGCCCCACAACTGACCGCGAAATATAGGCTCCGTCCCTTGGTAAAACTCGCCCCTTTAAACGACTTCACATGCTTTCCGCCAGACTCAAGAGTGTATTGCTGGCCAGGCCCTTGCGGGGGCTTGATTTCAAAATCAGGAACCGGATTAAAACTCTCCCTCGAAATGTCCGCCGAAGCCAATCGGTGTTGGTTACTCATTTGCGTTAGATGCAGGTCGCGGATGTTGGACAGGAAGCCGGGAAAACTGGCACCTCCTGATCCTTTTCCAGCTTCGTTCAGTAATTCAATACAGGCTCTGCGTTCCTCTAATGTCCAGCCGCTCCGAATATTCGAAAGCATAAAAGCGTAATAGACCTCGCGCGTAGGAGGCGGGTTATTAAGAAAGCCCTTGATAGACCCTCCATATCTGGAGTTACGGGCTGCGATCGCCGTCCAATCAGGGACAATTGTTTCAGGGCGATTCTTGATCAGCTTGATTGTCTTGGAAACCACTTGGGCAGACTGCAAATAGGTCAGCACACGGATCAACTCTGTATCGAGATCCGGGTCACCCGATGGAAACGCATCCTCAAGCCTTAATGAGAGCGTTCCTTTTTGTTTTGCAGTTGGCTTGCCGAGACGAATAAAAGTAAGGGCATATCCTCTAAGAACACCAAGCTTCTGCGAATGGGAAAGTGTTTCAAAAGGAAGAGCATTAAGAGTGTCAAAAGCTGATGTCTGGTGTTTTTTGCTACCTCTTCTAGCCAAGGCAACAACCGCAGTGATCGAGGCTTGGACCTCTCCGGTCTTTTCAACTCGAGAAGCCCACGATTCAACCGGCTGTGACTCAATCGCAACCCTGGCAGCATGACGAAGAAATCGATCGTCCGATGCGAGATAAGACCAGGCCTCTTCTAATGCGGCCGGGTCTTTCACTCCATGATATTTCTCCAAATTTCGTGCTAATTGGCGAGCCTTGGTTGGAGCCAAATCGGGAGCAGGTGCAGTTGATTCCTTGCCCGTGTAGCGGACTCGATACATCGCTGACTGGGTCCCCCGACCTCCAACGAGGAAGTAAAGATTTCCATCCTTACCCACTGCCGCATCAGTCAAAGGAAGTGCGGCACGGGAGAGGAAATTCTCACTTACCCCCACGTATCCCGCACCTTCCTGCTTAAGATGAATCGCCCAAATTGTTCCAAAGGTCCAATCGAAAGCATAGATGGCCCTTTGATATTTCGCCGGGAATTTTGTCCCCGTTCCTGCAACCAAACCAGTGGGAGATCCCGGCCCAATTTCGACAACCGGAGGCAGACTGTCCTCATAGTAATTGGGCCACTTTCCAGTACCCGACCGCCAGCCGTAATCAGAACCGCTGACCGCAAAATTAATACGTGTGGGTCGATACCAGTGACTACCCACATCCCACTCCATATCAGCATCGTAAATGAACAGATCATTGGCTGAGTTCAGCGCAATATCATAAGCATTCCTCATCCCGATACTATGAAGGTCATGCCTTTTTGATTGAGGATCGTAACGACTAATCCAGCCCCCGGGTGCCAGACGTCCACGCGCATGTCCCCGGGCATCCCAGAGGCGGGGGAGAAGATGATCTTCACTCCACGATTGAATCCTCTTCCGTGAAGTCGATTCCTGGGGCGGGATAGGCGCGTGATTTCCTCCTACGACATAGAGTTGTTTGCCGGTCTCGTCCGGAATCACGGCATGATTCCCGTGCTCGCCACCGCCATTGTTCGAGGGTTGTTTTTCGGCTCGGTCGGGCAAGCCGTCACCATTTGAATCAATCACACGGTATAGCGAGCCACCGTTGCGGTGAAACCACAGATTTCCTTGAAACCAGGTCAGGCCCTGGGCTCCTGAAAGAACTCCATCCGAACCTGCCTCCGTGACTGTCAAAGGAGTAACCTTTGCTCCGCCTTCTCCCACAACGATACGGAAGAGCCCCTTCCCCCCCTGATCAGTGGCATAGAAGCTTCCATCGGGAGCAACACAAAGAGAGACCCAGGAACCCTGCTCTCCCTTGGGAACTGTGTAGAGAAGTTCGGCCTCAAAGCCTTCTGCAATCTGAAATTCCTCAGTCCCGGCCGCCTGCCCGGGAGCTTTGGCCCCCGGAATCCCCCAAGGCTTCACCCCAATCTTGCCAAGAGACTTCAATTTGGCATTCCAGCCCGCATCATTGAACCCGGGCATCTGCCAGTTCTTTTCACCTTCCAACGCCAGCTTCCAATCCGTATTCGAAACAATCTGATGCTTTTTCCCCTCCTTTGTTTCGATCTCCAATTTGAAAACAAAAGCCGCAACACCACCCTTGTTTCGAGCCAATACCGCGATTTGATTCTTCCCTTTGTGCAAAAGAGCCTTTGCTTTGGCGACTACCAGGGGTTGCTCCCAATCAGGCACCTTTCCGATTTCTTTTCCATTGATCCACAAGGTCGCCCAATTATCGCAGGTCGTGTAGAGCGAGGCTGTTTTCAACTCTCCAGCGATTTCAAACTCATGGCGCAAATAGATCGGCTCGTTATCTGTCTGATCCGCCCGCCAAATCCATTCGGGCGTATCGGACTTTGACGGCTTGGCATCAGCAAGTGGAAATGCCGCGAGAAAGGCGAAAAAAATTAGAGAGAACAGAACCGAGCTGAGCGAAGATGTCATGGGCTGGATAGGTTTTGGGAATCCCAAAGATCATTCCGCGAATTACACGGGATGAACATCTCAAAATAAGGACAAATTTCCTCTTAAAATCCGGAATCCGGACCTGAAACAGAGGCAAGGGCTTCTGCAAAAAGCTTGGAAGGCTTCGCCAGATTCCGCCCATCGAGTGAGCTCACCGCTCTCAAACGCCGTAGCGCATTGCTGAGCCAAATTTCTTCGACACTTTCCAGGATCGCCATCGACCAATCCCCCTCGCGCACCTCCACCGTTTGAACAAGCTCCTGTCGCATCACTCCAGGCAGGCACCCGGACCGCAATGAAGGGGTGTGAATCACGCCGCCTTTCACAAAAAAGAGGTTCGATATACACCCCTCGCAAATCTCTCCACGAGTATTTGGCCGAATGACTTCATCGGCGCCGGATTCACGAAGGAGAAGCATATTTTCGGCGTAAGAAGTACACTTCACCTGCGCCAGTGGACTCTGTTCATTGACCGGGCAAGCGGAAGTCACGACATGTATCTCATCCTGCTCCTCAGGCAGTGGTTCGGCGGAAATGAGACAGCCTTCGCCCAAGGTCAGCCTCACCCGAGCTGACTCCAATTGATTTGCTTCGACCACTCTTCGGATCGAATGACGCAAAATAGATTTCGCAGGAGTTTTCAGGCCAAGTCTGTGCGCAGAAAAACTCAACCTTTTGAAATGCTGGTCCCAAAGACACGGGTCACCCTTTTCGACACGAATCGTCTCAAACACACCCTCGCCCCGCAAAAAAACGCCATCGGAGACGGGAAGCGCAAATTCCCCGCTCGCAATCAGTTGGTCATTCCAGGAGACGATCATCGACACTTCTTTAGCTACCCTTTAAGAGGTCAACAAGCCTTGAACTTCCTTGCCCACTTTCATCTCGCACAGCCCACCGATGGATCTCGGGTCGGCGCCTTGCTCGGTGACTTTGTCCGTGGCACCCCGGAAAGTCTGCGAACGCATCTCCCATCAGAGTTGGTCGATGGCATCGTTCTTCACCGGGTCATCGATCGCTTTACCGACAGCCATGAGGAATTTCTGCGAACCAAAAAATTCCTAAGCCCTCCACGGCGACGATTTGCGGGAATCATCGTCGACATTTTCTTTGACCACTTTCTTTCGCAGATGTGGTCGGATTACTCCAACATCCCGCTGCGTCAATTCATTGCCGAGATTCACGAAACACTCGAACGTCGGAATGGCTGGCTCCCCCCAGAAGTCGGCGCAATTATTAGACGAATGCGGGAAGAGCATTGGCTGGGAACTTATGGTACAATCCCGGGCCTCGCACTAACCTTTCGCAAGGTCAGTCAACGCAGATCCTTCCTGGCTCCACTCGTCGGAGCCGAGGATGATCTGACCAGCCACTACCAATCTTTCACGAA
>JBDNAG010000090.1:0-6814 GCA_039768565.1 Akkermansiaceae bacterium
ACGGCGTTGATGGTGGAGGTGATGGCGTTTCCGAGGAGCGCGACGTCTTTCCACTCATCGTAAGGGAAGCTGTTTACGGGGTCATCGGAAAACTCCATGGCGGAGATGCCGGTGCCGCCGACGCGGAATTTGTGGAGTTCGGGAAGGAGAGGTTGGTAAGGGCGGAGTGGGTGGTAGGCAGCGCCGGTGACGCCGGTGCCGTGCTCCCAAGGAATGATGGAGTAGGTGCGGTCGTTGGCTTCGGTGCCATACCACTGGCCATTGGAGCGAAGTTGAAGTCCCCACATGTTGCTGGGGCCGGAGGAGACGACCTCGAAGTCCTGGTGGTCGAGCTGAAAACGGACCTGGCAGGAGGCGTCGACGCGGTGCTCTTTTCCGGAGGCGACGGCGGTGACCATCGCTTTGTTCAAGGCTCCTTGGCTGAAGTGAATGTAGCTCCCGGGACCGCGAACCAGAAGGTGGGACATGGTGTGCGTATCGGTAAAGCCGAAGCCGGTGAGAACGGGTTCCATGGTGTCGGATTTGTCGTCACCATTGGTATCACGGAGAAGGAAGAGTTCGGAGCCATGGCAAACGTATGCGCCGTCTTTGTAAGGCAGGATGCTTTGCGGAATGGTGAGGCCATCGGCCCAAACGTGAAGGGGTTTCTGTGCCTGTTTGGTGGGGTCATCGAGGATAAGAATCTTGTCCTTTCCTTTGGCTTTGAGTTGGTAGAGGTCTCTGATTTTTGCGAACTGGGAGTTCTGCTTCTGAGCTTCGGGGTCATCCATGAGCTTCAGGAGAGCTTGCCACTTGATGCCCGCAACTGGGTCGAGAGGATACATTTGGCCGGTCTGGGTCCAGAGGCGGCCGGAGTCGTCAAATGAAATATCGATGGGGTTGATCACACCGTGTTCTTCGGAGGCAACGAGTTCGATGACGAAGCCAGGAGGGACCGTGAATCCGGCGAGTTGTTCGCGTGGGTTCCAGGCATCGGTGCGGGCGGACTGGGTTTTCTTTTTGTGGCGCCGAGGTTTGGGCTTGGCTTTGGCTAAGGCTTTGTTGGGTTTGGCGAGGGCTTTGCGTTTTTTGGTTTCCTCGGGGAGGAGTTCTCCTTGGGCCGAGAAGGCATCCATGACGATATGGCCCCAGCCTTTGGTGTGCTTGTCGACAAGGCGAAGAAAGACTGGTTGTCCCACGAGTTCGGGAACATTCCAGATGACTGGGTGGAAGACTTCCGAGCTAAGGCCGGAGGATTTTCGGACGGCTTTGCCATCGAGGGTATAGAGGCCAACGAAGGTGTTGGCGTGCTTTCCGCCAGAGACGGCGAATTGGATCTTGGGGGCGGTGAGTTTAAAAACGGGTGACTCGACGATTCCGGTTTGAGAGTCGTCCGCGGAGCCATTGGGGGCGGCTTCAAGTGTGCTGAGGAAGAATTTTCCTTCCTTGTTAGAAGGGTGGCCTCCGGCCCGAATGGTTTTATTGTTCGCGAGGAGATGCCCGAACCAGCCTTCGGCGATGAACCAGCCTTGGAGGTTGCCGGATTCGAAGTCGAAGGTGACTCGGTCTTTCCCTTTTGGAGGAGCGGAGATGGTATTCTTTACTGGAGTGGGTTGAGGTTTCCCTTGGACGAAAGAGGGAACGATTGAGAAGGCCAGGGAGGCAGCAAAGAGTAGGTGGCTCGTCATTACTTAGAGTTAGGTCATTTTCCTGAGGTAGCAATAATCCAAATCCACAAGCGGATTTAGTATGAGCAAGCTGAGTAAAATGGGGGGCATTTTAGCCATCGTTGCCTAAAAGTCCCATTCGGTGGGCCTTGTTGATGGCGGCCGGAGAGTTGGGGACGTTGAGTTTAGCGAAAATATGGGCGATGTGGTTGGCGACGGTTTTCGGGTCGTCATTGATCCGGATATTCACTTCGGTGGCGTTGGCGTGGCGATTGATATTGATGAGGCTTTCTTTATAGAAGAGGAAGAAGTCGCAGCGGGCTCGTGGGTTGAGTTGCTGAAGAATGTTTTTCTCCCATGACGTTAAAGGTGTAGTTTAAGTTGGCAATCATGCGGCCGTTGGTTCTCTTGAGGTCGGCGAGGAGATTCGATCTGCCGTAAATCCCAGTCAATTTACCTCTTCCCTTCCTGTGGAAAGTCTTTCGTTATGAATGAGTAGGCGTTAATTCTTTCGCCCGATTTGACCGGGTCATGTATGTTTGGAGCGTTGGTTTTATTTTTGATCCGAGATATGGTGCTCTACCCCAAGTGCGTGGAGGGGGGGAGGTATTTTCACGCTTCAACAAACTTAGATCACGATTGCGATGGCAATCCAAAACACGATGAAGACAACCCCAGAATATCCCAAACGTTCTTTCTCAAAGCGTTTCGCTTTGGCTGCTGCCGCAATTGTTGCTACCGCCGGTATGGCGAGTGCGGAGATCATAAGTGTCTCCTTTGATGCTTCTACTTCGGTCGGTAGTCCAAATTTCCCAACCAGTGAGTTAGCGGGAGCGCCAGATGTTCGTGTCTCAAATTGGAACCCTTGGTATAAAGGGGACTTTACGGTGGGGGATGAAGGTCAGGTGATCGTTGATTCTAGTGGCGCAAGCGTGGCTGGTTTTCAGGCTTTTTACACCGGAGATGACCGATGGGGGCAGCGGCAGGTAGGTTCCGGAATCAATGATGCGAGGATGTTTGGAAACGTGGTGGATGTTTTCGGGGGCGGAAAAGCGATCGAGGTGAGTGGGGTTCCTTACGGAGCTTACGATGTTTACATTTACATGTATGATGACACCGATGGTCGGGCCGGAAGCTTCACGATTGGGGATGTTACCTATTTTGCCCGCGGCATCAGCCCAAGAGGTTCTGAAGGGGCGGGGATTCCTACCGATGACGGTTCAGGCTACCTTCTTTCTGCCGATACCTCCCAAGGAAATAGCACGGACATTGATCAGGGGAATTACGTTAAGTTCTCCAACTTGACGGAGGCTAGCTTCGTTCTGGATCTCGGCGCGATCAATGCCGGGAATTTGGATCGGAACAAGGTGTCTGGTTTTCAGATCGTTGAGCGTTTGGCAAATCTTCCAGTATTGAACACGCTGGTAGCGACTGATGTGACGGTGGAAACTGCGACCGCCAATGGCGATCTCGTTAACAGTGGTGATGATGGAGATACCGCTGAGATCACCATCTATTGGGGCACCAGTGATGGCCTGGATGATGCGCTTGCATGGGACAATTCGATTTCAGCAGGTGCTCTCACTGCTCCGGGGGCGTTCAGTGCGAGTCTTTCCGGATTGATTGAAAATACCACCTATTACTTCCGTGCTTATGCTGAAAACGGTGCGGGTGGAGAGTGGGCCTTGGCTTCGGAAAGTTTCACCACGCTACCTTCACCAGATTTGCCTGAAGTGGAAAATCTGACGGCCTCAGCGGTTGCTTTGGATACCGCTACTCTCAATGGTGAACTACTCAACAATGGCAACGGTGCTGATCAGTCTGATGTCGTGATTTATTGGGGGACGGTTGATGGAGGAACTGATTCAGGGACGTGGGCCAATAGCAACCCGGTTGGATCGTTTACAGCTCCGGGAACCTTTAACGTTCCGCTCACCGGGCTTTTACAGAATACCGTTTATTTTTATCGTGCTTTTGCGAGTAACAACAGTGGTGACGATTGGGCTCCATCGACAGAGTCATTAACGACCTTACTTCCAGAAGTGGGTGCAATCAGTTTGAATTTTGTGCGTGGAAGCACAGGTGCGACGGCGCTTGCTGATGGTGACGTTGCGGGGGTGGTTCCGGCTTCCCGCTGGAATAACTCAACGACGGCCAATGCCAATGCGGAGGTAGAAGGAATCATTCTTAGAAACGATCTCGGGAACAACACCTCAGCAGTGGCGACCTGGCAAACCGCTGGGACGTCGTGGAGCATCGGGACAGCGGGAACCGGGAGTGCCGCAGACATAAAGATGATGACAGGCTATCTTGATCAAATCGGCGAGGGTGCGGATCAAGTCCATATGATCAATATTTCCGATATTCCCTTCAGGAACTACGATGTTTACCTTTATCATTCGAGCTCCGGGGGCGCGAATCGCACGGCACGATACAGTGCCAATGGTGTTGATTTTTATACGCGGAATCTTGATCCTGCGAATGTCTTCAATGGTTTTGTGAATGCGCAATACGGATCACTGGGAGATGCGGTAAATATTGTAAATCCAGCTGGAAACTTTGTGTTGTGGGAAAATTTGAGCGGAGATTTAACCATTGAAGGGCAGGGGTTTAGTGACTCTGATGGAGGCTCGGGTGGTGAAGCACGTCGCGCTCCTATTCAGGGGATTCAAATTGTGGCTTCCGAAGCGCCAAAGCCTTTTGTGATCACTGCGATCGACTACGATGATGTAGCCGGAACGGTAACCCTAACCTTCAATTCGGAGCTTGGAGTTGCCTATGCCGTTGATTACTCCACCACGATGGATTCAGAAGAGGATCCCAATGCATGGATTGAGCTGCAAGATCTTCAGGCAGAGGACACGACAACTACCGTTGTAGATGAATTGGCGGCTCCTAAGCCGGAGCGCCGTTTTTATCGTGTGCGACGCCTCTGATCGAGAATTTGCAAAGCGTCATGAATCTAGATGAGAGAATTCTTGGACATAAACGGAGAGATTTGGGCCAGTATTCCCGATGCTGAGTTCGATAGACTGGTGGCATTGAGTAGAAGAGGGTTCAAGGGGGAGTTTTTGCGATTACCAAAAGTCATTAGACGGGCAAAGAATTTGACGACTCATAAAAATCAGGAAGTGTTATTTTGATGAAATCGGTAATTTTCTTTACATCAGGTTACTTACGTCGATATTCATTTCCAACCTAAGACAAATCTCGGAAAAAATGAAATATAATACTTACAGACCCTCCTTCATTGCCATAGGAATAATGGCTGGGATGTGTGCTCAGCTTTCTGCTGCGGTCATCTCTTGGCAATCTTCTGTTGACATGTATGATGGTAGTAATTCAGACGCATTTGTCGATAATGTTGGAACATCTGTTATTGCGGTAAATCCTTCTGGTGGGTCTCACGGGGACATCACCTTGAATGGAGTGACATTCGTTGCAGCTAATCTTACAGCTCTTAACGGTGGGGTGACTTCTAATGGAGTGACTTACACATCGACTCAACCGAGTCAAAACGGCCCGACTACTTTTGGTGATGGGGCCTTCTCGTCAAATGGTGATATTTTCAATGTTCTTTCCGGAGCATCATGGTCACCTGGAACTCAGACTTTCAGCGGCCTGACGGTTGGGGATACTTACAGCATCCAAATCTTCTCCAATGATTCGCGCAGTGGTCGTAATTCTAACTATGTCGCTGTTTTTAGTGACGGCACACAGTCAGTGGCAGACAGTATGGTTGCGGGAACAGCAGGATTCAACCAGCTTGATAATCGTAGCCCTGATAACGGCTCAGGCAATGCAGGTGGAGATTACATCATTGGAACTTTCACAGCAGATGCGACGACTCAATCGTTCGATGCTTCGGGAAGCACGAATGGAGGTTCTAGTCTCAATAGCGAAGGTCGTGCGCAGATCAACGGGATTCAGCTTCGTAACATCTCGGTGATTCCTGAGCCATCTTCTGCTCTTCTTACCGGACTTGCGGGACTTCTCTTCATGTTCCGCCGCCGTCAGTAATTAAACTCACAAATACTTATTCGTTTCTCAAAAGAGGCTGCTGAAAGGCAGCCTTTTTTTTGTCTGAGGATGACTCTACTTGCGAGGCATCTTAGCGGCTATTTTTTGGAGCCAGCGGTTGAGTTTTAGGCGGAGGTGTTTGGCTTTTTCCAGGTTGTTGGGGAGGACGTTGTTTTTTTCCATGGGGTCGTCATTGAGATTGAAGAGCTTGTCGTCGATGACGGTGTAGCCTTGGTAGAGTTTCCAGTCGCCTTCGAGGATGGTGCTGCCCATGTAGTGGGAAACTTCCATGCGGTTGTGGGGGAAGTGCCAGTAGAGGGCGTCGCGGTCGAGCTTGCTAGCGCCTTTGAAAAGTGGAGCGAGATCGAGGCCTTCGAGTTGGTTAATTGACTCGGTTGATCCACCGGCGGCGTGGACGAAGGTGGGGAAGAAGTCCATGCTGTTGACGGGAACTTCGCAGGTCGAGCCTGCTTTGATGATACCGGGCCAGCTGACAACCATTGGGACGCGGAGGCCTCCTTCGAGAAGGGAGGCTTTTTTATCCGCAAGCCATTCGGTGCGGATGTGGCCTCCGTTATCGGAATAGAAAATGACCATGGTGTTGTCGAGGGTGCCAGTGGCTTGGAGGGCTTTGAGGACATTGCCGACGGCGTTATCGAGGCTTTCCAGCATCGCGCGGTAGTTGCTACCGCCGTTCTTTTTAACGAGGTCTTTGGGAGCTTTGATCGGGGTGTGAACGGAGTAGGGCCAGAAGGTGAGGTGGAAGGGCTTGTCCTTATTCTTTTCAATAAATTTGGCGGCTTCGGTGCCGAGATGGTCGGTGAGGTAGGTTCCTTTTTTGGGGTCTTTGATCGTGCCATTTCGGTAAGGGGCGAACCAGGATTTGGGTTGTCCGTAGGCGCAGCCGCCGATGTTGGTATCGAAACCATAATTTTCGGGGTGCCAGGCTTGGTTGACGATACCATTTTTCGTTCTGACGGAGCCTTCACCGGCGAGGTGCCATTTGCCGATGAAGCCGGTGGTGTAACCTTGTTTTTTGAGTTCGCGGGCGTAGCTGGGGAGATCGAGAGGAAGGTGCTTGATGGAATCGGCATCGCGAGGGCCACCTTTGGGGCCTTTGCGCTCGTTTCCTGCTTTGCCTGGGATAT
>JBDNAG010000091.1:0-2792 GCA_039768565.1 Akkermansiaceae bacterium
ACGCGAAAGCCGCCGCCCATCTCCTCGAATTCGACACCGTCCACGGTCGCTGGGACCACGAAATCACTGCAGATGAGAATTCGATCACCATTGATGGACACGCCATCAGCTACTCATCAGAAGACACCCCGGGCGCAATCGATTGGGCCGCAAAGGGCGTCGATATCGTTCTCGAATGCTCCGGAAAATTTAGAACGCCTGCCCTCCTCCAGCCCTACTTTGATCAAGGCATTCAAAAAGTCATTGTCGCCGCCCCAGTCAAGGAAGGAGCTCTCAATATCGTCGTTGGGTGCAACGACCATCTCTATCGTCCCGACGAGCACCACTTGATCACGGCAGCCTCATGCACCACCAACTGCATCGGGCCGGTCGTTAAAGTCATCAACGAAACCTTCGGCATCAAACATGGCATGATCACCACCCTCCACGATCTCACCAACACCCAGACCATCGTGGATGCTCCCCACCCCGACCTCCGGCGAGCCCGCTCCGCGGTGAATTCTCTCATCCCAACCACCACCGGATCGGCCACCGCCATCACCATGGTTTATCCCGAGCTTAAAGGGCGCCTCAACGGAGTCGCCATCCGCGTGCCCATGCTCAATTCATCGCTGACCGATTGCGTCTTCGAATTGGAAAAAGAAAGCTCGGTCGAAGAAGTCAATGCCGCCCTCAAGGCCGCTTCCGAGGGCGACCTCAAAGGAATCCTCGGCTACGAAGAACGCCCCTTGGTTTCCGCCGACTACGTGAATGATCCTCGCTCGGGAATCGTCGACGCGCTTTCCACCATGATGGTGAACGGAACGCAGGTTAAATTACTCGTCTGGTATGATAACGAATGGGGATACTCCAACCGGATGATGGACCTCACCAAGATCGTGGCCTCATCTCTTTAAGAGAGATCATGAACATCAAGAACTACGCGCTCGTCACTGCCGCCTACTGGGGGTTCACCCTCACTGATGGCGCTTTGAGGATGCTCGTGCTTTTGCATTTTCATGAACGGGGACTCAACCCAATCCAATTGGCCTTCCTCTTTTTACTTTATGAATTCTGTGGGATTCTAACCAATCTCTTCGGAGGCTGGCTGGCCTCAACCAAGGGGTTAAAAATTACGCTCACCTCCGGGCTCTCTCTCCAGATACTCTCTCTGATCTTACTCTCCCTGGTCAATCCAGCCTGGGGGCTTTGGCTCGCGGTTGGCTACATCATGGCCACGCAGGCTCTTTCCGGCGTTGCCAAGGACCTCACCAAGATGAGCTCCAAGAGCGCGGTCCGCGTGCTTCTTCCCAAGGAAGATTCCGCCACTCAATCCGGACTCTTCCGCTGGGTTGCCATCCTAACCGGATCCAAAAACGCACTCAAAGGGGTAGGATTTCTTCTCGGGGGAGTCCTGCTCGCGAGCCTCGGATTTCAATGGAGCCTCTGGGTCATGGCGATCGCGCTGGGCCTCGTTTTAGTCACCTCAATCTTCGGACTTCAACGAGACTTGGGCCGGTCGAAACAGAAGACGAAGTTCAAGGAACTGTTTTCAAAATCACGCGAAATAAACATCCTGTCTTTCGCCCGTTTTTTCCTCTTTGCCTCACGTGATATTTGGTTCGTGGTCGCTCTGCCCGTCTTTCTCAGCGAACAACTCGGATGGGGTTTCACCGCTGTCGGCTCCTTCATGGCCATCTGGATCATTGGATACGGAATCGTGCAAGCCTCGGCCCCAGCCATTGCCAGAAAAAACGGAAACGTTGCAAAGACTGCCTCGACCACTTTGGCCTGGGGGATTGCCCTGACTGTGGTCACCATCGCTATCGCGGCGGGAGTCCAATTCGAGTGGAATCTCACCGAGACCATCCTCTGTGGACTGATCCTTTTCGGCATTGTCTTCGCCATGAATTCAGCCCTCCATTCCTACCTCATCCTCGCCTATTCGGACTCCGATAAGGCCGCCCTCAACGTAGGCTTCTACTACATGGCAAACGCCGGAGGCAGACTCTTTGGAACTTTGCTCTCAGGGCTCGTTTACCAATGGCAGGGGCTTTCAGGCTGCATGTGGACCAGCTCGCTCTGCGTCCTCATTGCAGCCCTCACCATCATTGCGCTGCCACGGAATCGAGACTCTGAGAGCACGGCTCGATAGCGATACAAACACAAAAAAATCCACCGCCACTTCGAGTGACGATGGATTTGAAATTACTTCCAAAAAAAGTTACTCGGCCTTTTTGGCAGCGAGCTCTTTGATCTTAATGCTCTTGAAGCTGACGATGTCGCCGTGGCCGCAGAAGGCGATGTGGCCTTCACGGCGTTTCGCTCCCTTGTGCTTTGGCTTGCTCTTGTTGATTTCGTCAAGGTCGGCCTCCATGATAACAGTATTGTTGAGCTCCACTTTCACCTTTGGACCATTGATGGTGACAGTCTCTTTATTCCACTCACCAACCGGCTTGAGATGACCTTTCTTGGCAGCGACCAAGGTGTAAAGGCCACCGTGGAATTGGTAGTCCTTGAGCTTGGCATACTTAGGGTGGGTGTTGTCGAGGATCTGGATTTCCATTCCGGTGTAGGCAGCATCACCTTGTCCCGGATAATGGACACCAAGTCCATTGTTCGCGCCGGGAGTAAGCTTGAATTCAAACTGCAAAACATAGTTTGAATACTGCTTCTCAGTCTTCAGGACACGGCACTTCTTGGTGGAGGTGATAGTGCCGTCCTTCACTTCATAACCGGCTTGCTCGGTCTTCCCGGCAGCACCCCAGTTGGTGAAGTCCTTACCATTGAAGAGGTCGACGAATTCCCCCGCG
>JBDNAG010000092.1:0-21652 GCA_039768565.1 Akkermansiaceae bacterium
GAAGCCTGGAGCCGGCTGTTTGATGCCGCCGTGACAGGATTTTCAAGCGATGCCGATTACTACGCCGTGCAAGGTCTTGACCCGAATGGCAACCCACATCCCGACGGAGATAACCTGGTCGATATCGATAACCTGATCGACTACATGATGGTGATTTTTTACACTGGGCAGACTGATGGCCCCGTCAACCTCGGCGCAAATGTGCCGAAGAATTTTTTCGCCATGCGACCGCGCGACGGAAACAAGGGATTCCAGTTTTTCGTGCATGACAACGAGGATAGCCTCAACGGCACGAGTGCGAATTCGACTGGGGACAATAACACCGGCGACCGGCTCACTTACTTCAATCCAAAGTGGCTGCACCAGCGACTCGACAACAACGCGCTCTACCGACAGCGGTTTGGCGATCGCGCACACCGGCACTACTTCAATGGCGGAGCTCTCACCGTCGCACAAAACCAGGAGAGATTTCAAGGAAGCGCCGATCCCATTACCAAAGCCATCATCGGCGAGTCCGCCCGTTGGGGAGATTTTAAAGTTGGCACGCCATATACCCAGGCGACTTGGCAAAATGCCATTAATGGCAAACTTAATAGCTTCATTCCGGCCCGCGGTAGCATCGCGCTCGGCCAATTGCGCTCACGTAATCTCTACCCGGAGGTCACCGCTCCAGCCTTCAGTCAGCACGGTGGGCAGGTGCCCGGTAATTTCCTTCTCTCGATCGATGCTCCCGGCGGCGACATTTACTACACCGTCAATGGCAGTGATCCGTCCGGACCCGGCGGCATTCTTCTCGACGGAGCCGCGAGCGCGGACACCTTGTTGGCCGCGAGTTCTCCCGGTTGGAGCTATGTAGTGACCGCGAACCCGTTCAGCGATAGCGAGGTCGTTGTCGGCCATCCCAGATTTGGCAGCTTGGATTGGAAGCATGTAAACTTTGACGACAGCCTCTGGCCTACCGGCACTGCACCGCTCGGCTATGGTGGAGTGGGGAGCCCGGGTTGGACCACACAGATCGGCGACGGCGGCACAAACCCTCGCAACCGCACCACATATCTACGAAAGAAGTTCACCGTGACCGATGCGGCGAACTACATCGACCTCAAAATCAACGTTCGCCGAGATGACGGAGCCATTGTTTATCTCAACGGACGTGAGGTCGCCCGCAGCAACATGCTTCCAGGAAACGTTGTCTATAGTGACACCGCCAGCAGCAACGTGAGCGGGACCGACGAGACCGACTACTTTCTAAACACCTTCACCCTCAGTCCCGGCCAACTTGCGGAAGGCACCAACGTCCTTGCCGTTGAGATTCATCAGGGTAGTAATTCGAGCAGCGATCTTGTCATCGATGTCGAAGTGCTCGGGACCAACGCCACAGGGTCCGGGGTGCCAATCACCTCCAACACAATCGTCAAAGCCCGCGCTCTCGACGGAGGCGAATGGTCGGCGCTTAACGAGGCTATTTTCTTCACCACGACGCCTGCCTCTTCGGCCAACCTCGCCATCTCCGAGATTTACTACAACCCACCCGGGCCGAGCGAAGACACCGAGTACATTGAGCTACGTAATATCTCCACCACGGATACCATCCATCTGGACGGGCTGAGTTTCGACGAAGGGATTTCGTTCATGTTCCCCGACGGACTGACGCTCGCTCCCGGTGAAATTTTCTTGGTCGTCAAAGATATTGCAGCCTTCGAACTAGGCTTTGGCGTAGGCTTGCCAGTCGTTGGCGAATACAGTGGCAGTCTCGCCAACGGCGGTGAATCTATCAGCCTCTCCGGCATCACAACATTTTTCTACGACGATGACTTCCCGTGGTCCACCGCCGCTGACGGCAATGGGCGCAGCTTGGTTTTCCTCGGCGGAGATCCATTACTACCAGCAAGCTGGCGAACTAGCGCAACCAATGGTGGCAGTCCGGGCGGCAGTGATTCAACGATCTTCGATGGCGGTGACTTGACTCAATATGCATTCGGTGGTTTCAGCCTCTCGCTTGAATCGCCGACCAGCTTTAGCTTCCCTCACAATTTAGCCGCCGATGACATCGAGTATATTTTAGAGTCCAGCACAAATCTTCAAGACTGGGCGCCTGCAACCGATTGGACTCCCGTGGGAGAGCAGCCTCTGACCGGCAGCTATGCGCGTAGATTCTGGCAACGAAGTATCTCAGAGACTCGGGAGTTTCTCCGTATATCTGTTAATACTCTTTAAGTTTTTCCTTTTTTCTGGCTCTCAGCTTGCTAGTCATTCTGTCTCAAACACACACATCAATTTATGAGTTTCACCCGAGTTCTCACCCCTCTCTTTTTATTACCTCTCTCAGCTTCTGCATCCGTAGTAGCCTATTTCGACTTCGAGGGAGATAGCGATGGCAATAAGGCTTCAATCGCTGGGATTGCCGCGGGCAGCACCATCACAGGAGGTGCCGCTTTCAATACCGATAATGGTTTTTCAAGCGAATCTCCCAACGGCGGCCTTCGTTCACGTTTCGCACGTGGCACTGCAGTCCAACAAATCAATGGAAGCACAGGCATCGCATTTCCGCAGGCCATCCTCGATGGCAACTATGTCGAGTTTACAGTTGCTACAGAGTTGGGCATCACCATGAGCCTCGATAGCTTCACACTCGACGCAGGCTGGCAAGGGCCGAACAACGGTCGCTTCGGTGTCACTTCAAGCATCAACGGCCACAACTTCGGAGATCTGGAAACGATCACCACCGAAAATACTGCCGACTTTGGTTCGATCGAAAATGTCCTTCAGAGTAATATCGCCGGCAGCTGGGCAAAACTCGCCCTCGGAGACTGGGGCTCAGGTGAAGGCACAACCATCGATGTCTCTGGCCCTGAATTTCAGGATATCTCCAGCGTAACTTTCCGCGTCTACGGGTTAGCCATCAACGATCCAGGTGCCGCGAACACCTCGAACATCTACCGCCTCGATAACATTCAACTCGAAGCAACCCTCACTTCAGTTCCGGAGCCAAGCACGGCTCTGCTTGGTATCCTAGGAGCCTTCGGCCTCCTCATCCGGCGTCGCTAGCACAAACTTAATTCATTAAGATCACCAAGTGCTCTCCGAAGGTGGACCGAATGTGATTCGGCCTGCCAAGCCACTAAAATTCTTCCAAGGATCAATCAATCCAGCATACCACCCCGAGCAGAAATTGGGCTGGTAAAAAAGAGCATGGTCTATTTTTCGACCCCGAGAGAAAAGAAGCCACGGATTGGTGATGATACCTCCTCCCGGCGCATGCGAATTTTCTCACTGATGCCATCGGGATTCGGATTGACCTCAAGAACGGACCAGTTGGAAGAATCGTCCTGACGGAGATCAAGATTTTCACCCAGCCAATTGATGGAGAATTGGGACTCGGAAATCCCAATACGACGGTGGAATTGCATCTCAGGAATGATTCCGCCTTCGTTCTTTGTGATGGTCAATTTTGGGAGAGCAAGATTCGCATTTTCATCCTCGCCGAGGCCGAGAGCATAAGCAAAAAATTGAGAGAGTCCGTCGCCTGGGCGCGGCCGGAGAGGATAGGCCGCGACATCAAGGCTTTCCCATTCACGGAAAACAACATCGGCTTGCGAACCGGTGCTACCGGACGCTGACGCGAGGCCAGCCCGTAACACGATGGGCATATCCAAGGTGAGTTGAGCGAGAGAAGTCCAGCTCATGCCATCAGTGGAATAGGCCGAAGTAAACTGATTGGCGGTGCGGGTGATTTGCAAAAAGACGGGCAGGCTCAGGCCGGTGGCGGCGGTATTGGTAGTGGCCTCTTCTCCGGTGGCGGTGCGGGTGGAAAGGAGAAGGTCTCCGGCGGAGTTGATGCCGAGCATGATCATTACGCTGTCATCGACGATGGTCTCACGCATCATGATGCCAGCAAAGCCATCGTCGACCATACCATCGATCGTTTCAACCTGTGCAATGAGTTGTCCGTCGCCACAATAACTTTTGGAGGCAAAAACAAAACTATCGTTTTCAGCGCCGATACCACTTCCACGGGTGTTGGTATCGTAAAATTCCCAATGATCATCCATAGAGAAACTACCGCCAGTATTGATGCCATCGAGATCAACAACCAAGCCTCCGGGCGAGCTGACCCGACCTCCCCCGAGGACCTGGGTAAAGCGGAGTTCCTGAGTGAGTTGTGAGCGAAGGTCGCGCTCGGCATATGTGGCGCTGGTGTTGCCGTAAGTTTCGATGGCCCATTGATCGTAGAGCGCGGCGAGTTCCGCCAATTTCTCGGGATATTGCCAGCGGAGGTTGTTGGTCTCGGTGCGATCGTCTTTCAAATTATAGAGACGCCACGGGCTGCTGCTGAAGGTGACAATTTTCCAGTCGCCCTGGATGACGCCGAACTCGCTTTTACTATATTCGAATCCCCAAAAATCGGGAGCGGGCCGGGTGCTCCCTTCGAAGATGGGCATAAGGCTTTTTCCATCCAGCGGAGGAACGGGGTCGCCGTCGTCCTTGGTGAGAGAATCATAGTTGGCATCAGCGATGTCGACAAAGGTGGCCATCATGTCGACGACGTGTCCGGGCTGATCGGTCATGGTGCCGGGAGTGATCACGTCCGGCCAGCGGGCGATGAAGGGTGTACAAATCCCTCCCTGGTGCTGGGCTTGTTTGTGGTAACGGAAAGGAGTGTTGCTAAAAGCCGCCCAAGCGGAGCCCATGCTCCAACGTGAATCTTCCTGGGAAGGACTTGAGTTGCGATTGTTGGTGTTGTCAAAAGCTTGCGCTCCATTGTCGCCGGTGAAGATGATCAGAGTGTCATCCGAGATTCCGGCGGCATCGAGAGCTTGCAGGACTTTCCCCACGTTTTGATCAACTGAGTCCATCATGGCAGCGTAGACGGCGCGGCGGTGGTCTTCGGCTTCCTGTTGAGAAGCGGTGAGTGAATCCCAGGGCGGAACGTCATCGCGGAGCCGAGGAAGTTGCCAACCCGGATCAACCAGGCCGAGAGCCTTTTGGCGTTCCCATTTTTCCTGTCGCATCACGTCCCATCCATCGGAGTAGCGGCCCCGGTATTTGTTGATGAGATCAAGGGGCGCCTGCAAGGGAGTGTGCGGAGCATTGAAGGCGAGATACATGAAGAAAGGCTTTTCGCCGTGGTTGTCGACGGCGTCTTCGATGAAAGCGACAGCATTGTCTCCGAAGCCATCGGTGATGTAGTAGTCCGCGGGGAAAGAGGTTTGGTTGCTACTGGACCCGGAGGAGGAATTGAAACTGGAATTGGGATAGGCGGAGACGAGGTTTTCGACGAGGGCGGCATCACGCTTCAGAGTGCTAGTTCCGATGCCTGCAGGGAAGTAACCGGAAGAGCCGCCATAGAATCCGTAAAAATTATCGAAGCCTTGCCGGGTTGGAATGCCGCTACCGGTGCCGAGATGCCACTTGCCGACGGCGTAGGTTTGGTAGTTGGCGGTTTTTAGAGCCTCAGCGATGGTGGCTCCGGCAACCGTGTTGCCGCTGGTGCTACTCCCACCTCGACCATGATAGAGCCCGGTCATGATTGAAGTACGAGTGGGCTCGCACTTCGCGTTATTGTAAAACTGACGAAAGGAAATGCCCTCGGCCGCAATCCTGTCGATATGCGGGGTCTCGATCTCTCCACCGAAACAGCCGAGATCTGAATAACCCATATCATCGACGAGAATGTAGATGATGTTCGGGCCATCACTCGCCGGAGGTGGAGTGTTGACCGGGAGGACATCGGCCAAGGTGGAACCAAAGCGGATTTCGTCGAAGATCGAAGTCTGGGAATCGCCGATGGCGATTTGATTAAAGCCGGACTGGTCGAGCTCGATATTGATGGTGGCAAAAGGGGCACCCAAGGCAGCGGAGGGATTACTTACGAGGTAAAGATTAAGGATGTCATCGCGTCCATTCCCAGACCAGTCGACCCGACCGACGATCAGGTTGGTGCTGCTTCCAACAATGGTGGGGCTTTCCTGGGTGACAACGCCGTTGTCATAGGCAACGGCTTGCATACGCATATTCCCAAAATCAGGCCCCCCGGCTCCCGCGAAGCTGACTCCAATGGCATTGCCTCCTGCTGCGATGGGAGCGGCGGAATTTCCCGATCCTCCGGTCAACGGAGCGTCTCCCAAGATGAGCGTGCCAAAGGAATTGGCGGCGAAGCCATCCCCCCCGGTGGCCGTCATGAGAACGCTGAACCAGGCGGTCGAATCATCTGCGGTCAGGACTATCCGGGACGCCGCTGAGATCGGGCGGCTCATTGCTCCGTTTCCGATGCGAGTCGGGCGTTGGGCGGCCAGACCGGTGACTTGGAGTTCTTCAAAATCCTGCCCGGCGGTCGAGGTGGGATGATTCGAGCCCCCACCGTTCACCCAAGGACCACCCCAGCCATCTTCCGCTCCTCCCTGTCCCGCAATGGCGACACCGACTGGATAGTCAAAGCCTTCGTAGAAGGCGAGCTGTGCTTGCAGAGGGAAAATGAACGCCACCGAAAAGGCGGTAAACTTGCGAAGGATAGAAGCGTGCATGGAACTTGGATTCAGAGATTGAAGATGGCTTACAAAAAATCACCGCCATCCCGGAGACGAGATGACGGCGAGAAAGTTTTTTGAAATTGAGGATCAGAACCTAACTCCGACGACGGCGGAGCAGCGCGAGACTGGAAAGACTGAGAAGAAGCGCCGAAGAAGGCTCGGGAACCAACCCAACTCCAACGTCGGCGAGCTCTTCACCAAAGATAATCTCATCAATTTGAGAGGCCTGACCTTCGGCATAGCTGATGGTATTAAAAGTCGACTGATCCAGATCAACATTAATGGTGGCAAACGCAGAGGCAGGGAGGCCGGCGGACGGATCAGTGACATTGTAAAGATTGATGACATCATCACTCCCATTGGCAGACCAGGTGATCTCACCAACAACCATTGAAACGACATCGCCAAGAGCTCCAGTGCCACCGATGATCGTTGCCGCGGTTGCTCCGTCATAGCTGACACCGACAAGGTTGCTATTTTCGAAGGTCGTGTTGTTGACCGTCCCCCCGTTGGCACCATTGAAGGCAACGCCAATTCCGCTGGAAGCGCTTCCGAAGATTCCAGGAGTTGCTCCACTCGCATCGCTCAAAGCACTGCTTCCAAAAACGAAGGTTCCCCGGGTGTTGTTTTCAAACGGGCTGTTCCCGGAGATATCACTACTTCTGGGATCCATGAGGATACTGAAATAAACCGTGGTATTGTCTCCGGTGAAAGCGGACTGCGCAGCTCCGGTGACCGTACGTGTGATCACGTGTCTTCCGTCCCGGCTCACCCGGCCCGCCGATCCGCCACTGGAAGCGACTCCGGGGAAAGAAATACCATCCTCCACGGTGTATGAATTACTGCCAGCCGTATTAGTGCCGGACCAAGCTCCGCTGAATCCAGTTCCTCCATTCAGACCGCCAATATTTGCATCACCCGCGTAGTCAAAGCTTTCTTGAACGAGCACAGCGGATTGTGCCGATCCAATTGGAAGGACAAGGCATAATCCCACCAGAAGAAGATTTTTCGGTATTTCTGTCATCGCCGAGAGGAAGTAGCAAAAAAATTGAAGGGGGGGCAATCTCCATTTTTGTCTCTGACAACCACCGTAGCTAGATTAGCTCTCATGATTTTTCCCCTGTAGGCGGCTCCCGTTGTCAGTGAGATTTTTGGCTATGAATCATACACACGGGTTTCCCTTTTAGTTCCAGCGAACCTTCTCAGCATATCAAAATTGCCGGCGAAATTCCGGAAGAGTTGCTCCTTGAACACCACCAAAACCCGGCTCAAGCAAGCAATCCATTCAAGGGCCCGGTGCTATCGGCAAACTTCTCCATCCCCGCGCCCATCAACTTGGCCTGCGACAGCCATAGGTTGGCCAAAGGGGTATTTTCAGGACAATTGAGAACACGGCCTGTCTTGATTTTACCATTGGCCGAGCCAGCCACGATGATTGGAAGATCGTTCATGGTATGGTCCCTGCCATCACCCAAACCTGACCCCAGAGTGACCATGGAATGATCCAAAAGAGTTCCCGCTCCTTCATTGATGGCGTCCATTTGCTCGAGAACCTCCGCAAACAACTCCACATAGAAGCGGTCCACTTGAACCAGGAATTTCTTCACCCCTTCATTGTCCTGCCCGTGCGTAAGACCATGATGTGATTTAGTGAACTGAAGCTCATGGAAGTGTTGGGGCGATCCCCACCTCTCGGGCGCCAGCATGAAGGTTGCGATGTGTGTCAGATCACCCTGGAACGCGACAACCATGAGCTTGCCCATCAGCCTGATGTATTCCCCGCGCGTCATCGGGCCTTCGCCGGGCTCCAAGACATCCGGTTTTCTGTGTTTGCGGTAATACTCGTTCAATTTTTCGATCTGCTTTTCGATGTCTCGAACCGAATCGAAATACTCATCCAACTTTCCCTTGTCATGATGAGTGAGGTTCTTTTTGAAATTGGAGGCATCTTCCAAGATTAGATCGGTGATATCCTTGTTCGAGGTGCTTGTCTTAAAAAGACGTTGATAAACCTGACTTGGATCTTTCATCGCAGTCGCAACGTGCTCAGGACCATACCAAGAGATATTGTCCAAATAGATCGATTCCTTGAGGTCTTTGAAACTATTGCAGTTCAACTCCAGAGAACGAATCGGCGTGCGGTGACTCACCTTGTCGGCAATGAGATGATCCAGAGTTCTGTCCATCGGATAGGGTGACTTGAGTTTGCCATTTGGATCAGCCGAAGAGAGGTAGCAGGAGCTGCATTGATTATGAACATCAACTCCTCTCACATTTACCCTGGAGAGCCCGGTGATTAGGGAAACCTTGCTGCCAACTTTTTGGAGCGGGCTCAAGGTGGGCATCGCAAGAAAGTCAGCATCGCCCTCCTCCGGGAAAAAGTGATCCCTCACAAAACCCATCGGCGAATAAAACGAAGCAAAGCGCAACGGGGGCGCCTTATCCTTCTTCGTCTTCTCATCGGCAGCATACATTTCCAGCCAAGGGAGAGCCATTAGACTACCACTGGCTCCGAAGAGGAATTTTCGCCGATCGACTGATTTCATGGTTTGGTAATTTGAGTAATAATTGGATGGACCGCAATGTTTTTGATGACGTCCCGCATTCGGTAACCACCGCCTTTGCTAGCCTCGGCGATTTCCTCCACGGCCAACCGGTCCGCCAATGTTAATTCGCGGCCCAATGCATATGAAAGGAGATGACCAACGAAGGCCTTCGCAAAGCGATCTTTCTCAGCCAGAATGGCATCCTTAAATCCCACGACGTCAGTAAACTTGTATTTCCCAAACAATTCCCCACTCGCATCCACGTTCAGGCCGGTTCGGTAATGATCCCTCCACCGGCCCAGCAAGTCGTAGTTTTCGAGAGCAAACCCGAGGGGATCAATCTTCACGTGGCAACTTGCGCACCGGGCATCACTGCTGTGCTGATTGAGTTTTTGCCGAACGGTCAGCCCCTCCTCCCGAAGTGTTTTATCATCCGCCCGCAAATCCGGGATATCGTCAGGAGGAGGTTCGGGAGGATCGTTAAAAATGACCGATGAAACCCACGAACCACGCGTAATCGGAAGGGACCGGAAAGGACTGGAGGTCATCACCATTACCGCTCCTGTCGTCATCACCCCGCCACTCCTGCGATCCGTGACGGTTGCTCTCGTATATTCGATATCGCGGAGATTGACGTTGATGGCATAAGTAGCCGCCCTTCCCTCATACCATTCACTCAGCAAGTGACTCCGGTAGGTGAAGTCGGAATCCACCAGCTGTGAAATGGGCCTGTTTTCAATGAAGACCGTCTCAAAATTCAAGAGCGGCTCCAGCATCATGTGCATTCCCCGCTTATAGGAAATTTTATCATCTCCCCCAAAGTAGTAGTCGCGATGTGACTTAAAATCCGGAGAGGCCGACACCAAATTATTGAGCTTCAACCACTGGGGGGCAAAGCTGTCGCAGAAATTCTTCACGCGGCGATGATTGAGCATGCGGTCCACTTGCTCACTCAACACCCCGACGTCTTGAAGTTTTCCAATCCCGGCCAACTCAAGCAATTCTTCGTCCGGGATGGAGCTCCACAAAAACATCGAGAGTCGCGCAGCCAAGTTGAATGAGGCTTGATTACTCGACGTCTCTTCCAGCTCGTTGTGGACGAAGATAAATCGCGGCGAAGCCAGAGCCGCCGACACGACATCCTTCATGCTTCCACTAAAGTCGCCGCTCTTCTGATACTGTCTGTCAAAGTAGCCGGTGTAGAGCCTCAAGGTTTTGTCATCAGCCGGTGAATGAAAGGCCTTAAGCAGGAACCTTTTGATTCGCTCATGCGCAATCTTCCCAACCGGACGCTTAATCGCCGGCCGGTTCTTTTCGGGGATCTTCCAACTCCCTATCAACTCGTCGGTGGCGACATTCTTGCCCCCTGAAGCGATGCTTTGAATCTCATCTTTGCCCAATCCCGATCGAAAAATCCGGACATCATTGATGTCTCCATAAAAAGACTCGTTGCCATGAGCCCCAACCAACATCGGCCCCGTGCTTTCGGCATTGAGCTGGCCAGCCAGCACCTTACTACCGATCTCCCTGCCATCCATATAGAGTTTGATCTCTTTCCCGTTGAAATTCCCCGCAACATGATGCCATTTCCCATCACCTAGGATTTTGGGATCCACGGGAGCGCCGAATTCTTCATATTTCCCCGCGATACCAGCACCGATCCAAAGCCCCCAGGTATCTCCTGTCCTTCCGATGGCCAACAATTGCCGCCTCCATGAATCCTCCCTCCTTACGATGGTCTGCCATTGATCAGATAGCTTTGTGGGACGGATCCAAGCGCTAACAGTAAGTCCGATACTCCCTGTCACAGCAACCCGGTCCACCAAGATTGAAGCCTTTCGCGCTTTCGATTTCGGGTTCAACGGATCATCAAACAACTCATGCCAAACCCCGCAGTTCTCATCGAAATTTTCCGCATGGACGATGGACCGGCTGAGTTCCAAAAAGGACTCCATCAGAACCGGGGATAAACTCAGATGATCGCCCCTATTATTAAAACCATTCTCCGCCGGAGGGTCCTTGGGAAATGCCATGACACCGAGCAAGCGATTTTCCAATAACTGCTGAAGCCCCATGATTCGGTTACCCACTCTGACAACCCGGGGCATTTGCCCTGACTCCGGCCTGAAATAATCACTGTGATTCCTAATGATACGATCATTGATGGAATAGACCCACGATTCGAGATCAAACAGATCCCTGACTGCGTTGCCATATTCAAAGCGATTCATGCGCCGTAATCTCAACGGCACTACGAGTTGGTCGTGTGTCACGGAATTGGCGAATGCTATTTTCAGCTCCGAAATCAAGAGGTCTCGTTCGTCCCGATCGGGCTGGGGTTCCTCCTCGGGAGGCATTTCGTTTTTATCCAGAGCCTCGATCATTTCTTCAATCAGCTCGGGATGTTTCTCAAGATCCGCCCATGATGAATATACGGTCAGATCGATCTCTCCCTTGACCTTATCCCGGCCATGGCACTCGTAACAATGCTTCGCAAGAATGGGGCGAATCCCTTTTTGAAAGTCGTGCTTATTTGAAGAAGGCTTCTCAGCATGAGCAGAGGAAGAAACGAGGAAAGCTATCGCCAAGGCAAGCCTTGCCATAGAACCTTTCTCCAATTTCACCCAAGAAAAGTAGAGACTCTCCCTTCCCAGGTCGAGACGGAAAGAACTGGTGATGCCGAGCCGAAATTCGCAACCCTCCTTAATAAGTCTTTTTCCTCCAACGCTAAGATTAATGAAGTCACCGAGGTATACTGAGGATGAGCTTTACAATTGCCCTCATGAATCCATGAAGTTCATCACAAAGATTTTTTCCCTCGTTCTTCTCACAAGTTCGTTATCAGCTGAAGAGGTCGCCATACTTCCAAAACCAGATGCCGAGGGATGGATCAAGCTTTTCAATGGGGAAGATCTGACCGGATGGAATGGTGACCCGAAAGTTTGGGAGGTGAAGGACGGCTACATTTTCGGGAAAATCGACAAGCTGGAAGGAGGAAACACTTTCCTGATCTTCAAGAAGCCTTTTTCAAATTACGTGCTGGAAGTGGACGTCATCCTGGTAGGCAGAAAGGGAAACAGTGGGATTCAGTATCGATCCAAACACTCAGAGCGCGGTGCCAACAAGTGGGTGGTGAAAGGCTATCAAGCTGATTTCGCAAATGGTTGTTGGGGGAAACTCTACGAAGAAGGTGGGCGTGGAGCTCTGGTTTGGAAATACAAGGACAAGGCTCCCGAGATCAAAGCTGACGATGAGTGGAATAGATACCGGATCACAGCAAATGGATCAAATTTGAAACAAGAACTCAATGGAACGGTGACGATCGAACTTGATGATAAGGATCCCGCCAAGGCTGCCAAAGAAGGAGTAATTGCATTGCAGTATCACTCACCGGGAGGGTTTGAAGTTCGCTTCCGGAATATTCGGATCAAATTGCTCGAAGATAAATAGAAGGATGAATACCTCGCTTGGGAATATCGATGATCTTGTTCCAATTATCGTTTCCCTTGAGTAAATTCCCCACCTTGAAAGACCAGGGTTAATCCCCTCCCTTCTTCATGGAGTATGGCAGAGAGAACCGACTGCTTGACCGAATGAGCAATTCATCCAAAACAGGTGAGTAGGTCTCCACGTCGATCCGATCTTCATCGGGATGGAAGGTTAAGATACGCAGGAATCCGCTCCCAGCCTTGATTCGAGGGAGATCAAAGTACCAGTAATCGGATTGGATCTGGTGGACGGCGTTACCTTGATTCCCCTCACTGGTCAGATGACTCTCTCCGGCATGTCCTGAGAGCACTAGAAATATATTGGAGTGACAGCTGACGAACTTTTCCCAGATCGCCAGACCCGAATTACCTTTGATCGGGTATCCGTCGGATTCCGAATGTCGGCTTTTCTTGGTAAGATAACCATGCGTGACCACGATAATCCGGTGGTCGGGGTGTTGCTTCGCCACCTGATTCGCCCAAACCAAAGCTTCGTCCCTTGGCTTAAACTCAAGGGTGAGCACCAAGAAGTCCATCCCTCCGGCCCTGAAGTAGAGGTAATAATTCTCGGTCTTGCCTGCCTCACGAAAGTGGATCTGCTTTTCAAGGGCGAAGTGCGAGCCATACAAGGGATTTTGGGTAAAACGTGAAGGCGCAAAATAGCGACTGAATTGGCTCGCGCGAGACTGGCACGTTTTGCGTAACTCAGGAGAATATCCCATGTCGTGATTTCCCGAGCACAGCACATAAGGAACAACGGGATCGATCGTCTTGAATGCAGTATCCGCAATCTCCCATTCATCGTCGTCCTCAGTCTGGGTGATATCACCTACGTGCGCTACCAACGTGATGTTCCTTGCCCGATGATTCTTTTTGATCCATTCAGTCTGCTTAAAAAAGCAGAACCTCTGATCACCAATGCCTGGCCAGTGCTTCTGGGTTTCCCGATGCCGGGTATCGGCGTAGCCCTGGGTGTCAGGCAAGACAATCAGGGTGAAGAAATCTGTCGGCTTATCAGCGTCACCGATAATAACGGGCCCCGGCATCTTGGTTTCATCGGCTAACGTTGAAGAGGTCCATGCGAGGAAGCAGGAAAGCAAAATCGGCCCTATGGTTGCACACTTCATGAAGCTCCCAAGCGCAGTGTAAACATGGTCCTTTAACCTTCCGTTAGCACTATCCATCATCAGTAATTCTATTTCCCCAATTCGATAATTGCATCCGCGAAGGCTGTTCCTGTTTTCTCAAAGAAAGCGGCACTGCCAAAATAATGATAGCCTTGGTTGCTGCCAAGTTTCGCCCAAGTCTCGGGATCCTGCTTTTTGTTCGCGAAGGCTTTCCCCGCATCGTAATCCCAGAAATCAGCGGTCTTCACGGTAATGACGTTGCCTTTGAATTCAGGCATTTGCGCGGTCGCGATTTGCGCGTCAGCGAGGATCTTGGTGGTGCCTTTTTGCTCGGTGCCTTGATGCCCCATCGCTCCAATCACAAAAGGGAGCCTGGGAGACTTTAAGTCTTTGCGGACATCGCTGATGAAGTGAGCCATGTTCTCCTGATAGGTGCTTGTGGAATGGTCCGAGAACTTATCGTTGAATCCCTGAAACCACACGAAGCCTGCGATCTCATAGCCCTGGCCTTTGTAGTTGGGGGCGTAGGTTTTAAGATCACCAAGCGTCTCATCAACTCCTCCCATCATCAGTCGATAGTAATGTCCAAATCCCTCCATGTACTCTTCTTTTGAAAAGGGCTTCTTTTTCTTTTTTGCTCTATCTTCCAGCGCCTGAATGAAGGCATCGTCCGGCTTCCTGCCACTGGGTGAGAGAAAATCCCGGAAGAGTGACTTCCCTCCCCAAGCTGCCTTGATGATCAGCACGTCTTCATCCAGCTTATCACCAATGGCCCATCCGAAGGAAAGTTCGGGGCCGATCTTATCATTAGCCGCACCATAGCCCACGCTCAAAGGACCATGCATTTCCTTTTCGATGTGATTGATAAAGACGTCATCTCTTTTAACGAAGGATCCACCTTGATGATATTTCTCGAAACCCACTTTGAGCTTCGGGTCCTTTAAACGGTTCTCGATCACAGAATTCGTGCAGTGGCCTTGCATATTGGATTGCCCGGCCAAGATGTAGATTTTGAGTTTCGGATCTTCAGCGCTAAGGCCGGTTGATAGGCCGGCAAACGAGAGGCCACATGTGAGTAGTAGAGCGAGTTTTTTCATGGTGTTTTCGATTTAGATTTCTTCTTAAGTTTTGAACCCTTGTTTCCCAAGGGGATGGATGAGAATTGCGTGTTACTTTCCATACTGGATATCCTCGTTAAGAACTTTCCCATCTACTCCGTGATGGCGGAACGTCACCTGGGGTTTGCCGTCAAC
Source organism: Akkermansiaceae bacterium (assembly GCA_039768565.1). Classification (GTDB taxonomy): domain Bacteria; phylum Verrucomicrobiota; class Verrucomicrobiia; order Verrucomicrobiales; family Akkermansiaceae; genus SW10. The sequence goes on from JBDNAG010000092.1 coordinate 14,945, forward strand.
CCGATCGACATCCACTCGTAGGAAGCCGCCACGGATCTTCAGATACTGATGCATCTCGGAGCGGTTCTTCTCGCTGAACCCGGTGGCGTGCTTGTTTGTCGTCGGCCCGCAGGAATACTCGCGCACGCCGGTTTTGGCATCGAGCGAGACATACTGCCAGTGGCGGTCACCGCAGACCACAAACATGTTCTTCTGGGAGGCAATGAACTTGCGGATCTCGTCACCTTCGTGGGTGAAGCCCTTATTGGCATGATTGTCATTCTTGCCTCCCCGGTCTGGTCCGACCACGGGGGTCGGGCTGATGAGCACCCGGAAGGTGGCCTCCGATTTCCGGACCGTCTCGAAGAACCAACGCTTCTGCTCCGCGCCCCAGATCGTTTTCTCCGGCCCGTCCGGCATTTTATTGGGCGACCTAAAATCGCGACCCTCGACAATCCACACCTGCAGATCCTTGCCCCAGCGGACAGTGCGGTAAGTCTTCTTACCCATCGGGACCTGCTCGGGAAAAAGCGCAAGTCCCTGCTCCCAGGTCAGATCGCCATAGCTCTGGCCTGGCCAACAGTCGTTCTTAAGCGTGTCATGGTCGTCTTTCATGAAATAGCTGGCGGTGCGGTTGTGAAAGTCGCGCTGAAAGGGCATCGCATAGAGCCGGTTCCACTTGAAACGCGCCAGCTCGATGTTGTCCGCGTACGGTTGCGGCTTGTCGTAATATTCGATGTCCCCGGTGTGGACGAAGAAATCCGGATCCAGCTTCTGCATCAGCGGATAAATTTTGTGTCCGTTCGCCGGATCATCGCGGCGCGGATAGTCCTGCCCGGTCACCACGGTAAAGCGCACGTGCGCCGGGCTCTCCGCACTGGGTGCAGTCCGAAACGATCCATTCACAGAGCAAGATGGCTTTTGACTACCTCTGCTGCGCCCCTCTGCGATCACGGAATACGTGACTCCAGATTTCAAATCATCAAACGGAAACTGACAGGTGAAATTCCCCTCGGCCGCAACAGACATCCAGTCGGAGAATTTCATGGGAGCCTCACCGTCGGAAGGACGGATGCCGACGCGCACTTCCCCCGCCGCGCCGGGCACGCTGCCTTCCATCGCGGCGAGATCCTCAATCGTTTGAGACTTTCGTTCCTTGTTCACGTTCTTGGGAAACGGCTTACCATTGATGTTACGCTCGGGGTGGCGAGTGAGGCGGGTCCAAACAATAGCTGCAGTCGAGGTGACTTCACCAATCTTGATCCCGTTGGCCATGTGAACCGCTGGAGATTCTTCAGCGCAAAGTGGTGCGACCGAGGTCAGGCTACCAAAAACCAGGATAGGGATGAGCTTCGTCTTCATGCTGATTGTGTTTTACTAATTTGATGATGCCTTGGAAACACCCCGATCAACTGGAGGCTTACCACTCACGACAGTGATACCTATGGATCGGTCCGATCTTTTCATCGCGACCTTCGGGATTCCTCCACTTCTTCCAAATTCTGAAATCTGGTTACGAAAGACATTCCGCATCCATCTTCTCCCTCACGGGAGCGCCTTCAGAGGGAGCTAGAGCCGTTTACCGCCGGGTGCATTGAAAGATCAGCTCAGGCTATCCAAGTAATTTTTTGATTCTGTCTTCAATGCTATCCAAGCGTTCAGCGACCTGATCGAACCACTCGAGCTCCTCGAGTTGGTCCAGCGCCAATTCATTGAGTCCACCTTTGGTGACACACTCACGTGCCAGTCCTTGAAGTTCGGCAGCGGATGTCGTTGATTCCAGATGCGTCAGGGCATGAAACATATGGCTTGTGTAGGCGGCAGCGTTTTCGGGAGTGATACCTCGGCTGGTGGCCCATTTTGTGACGGTCGCGGTTAGGCGATGGTGGGTTGCCATCAATCCGCTGACAGCGGTAAAGCTTGTGAAGGCTGCTTCATCTTCGACCTGAATGACTTTGCCACATCCAGAAAACAAGCTTGCGACTTCGTCACAGGGCGGAAACAAGGGTAAGGGGCCCAGACCAAACTCAACCGGCGGCAAAGGAATTAGTCGATGAACACGAGAAAGGGGGCTCACGATTTTGCGCAATGCATCAACGGGAAAACCGGCCACCAGATTAATTAGAGTTTGATCGTCGCGAAACGTCAAGTCGTTCAAGACCGCCGCAGCTTGATCGGGCAAGACCGAAATAATAATCAGATCTGCCTGATCAACGATCGATTGATTCGAATGATCAATGACAACATTTTCAAAACGATCGGCTAATCTCGACGATCGCTTCTCATTTCGAATAGAAACATGAATGAGACCGGAGCAATGGGAATACTCGATCATTCCAATAAGAAGCGCTTCGGCAATGGCACCGGTTCCGATCACTCCAATTCGAGGCAACAACTTCGAGTCCATGGTCGTTTCGCTACCGGGGATCACTTCGCCACAGGGTTCAACTTTTCGCCACGGGGTGGCTTCGGCAAGGTTGATTTTCCTTTGAGAAGCCCTTGTGTCTGCAAAAACTCATCAGCCGCCACCAAAGTCAGATCTGCCCAAGGTTGGTTGTTAAAGAAGGCGTGGTTCTGGCCTTCTGCGATTTGCATTTTAATCACCGATTTCTCGAGAGTTTGCCACTTGGCATACGTTGGGTTCCATCCCTTCAGCCACTTATCCTTACTGCCGAAGAAGGCGATCGCCGGGGGCGCACCTGGCTTAAGATGCTGGATGAAGTCGATCTCTGAATCCTTGGGAAAATAGACCTCCAGTTCGCGCTTCCCCTCATCAGCTTCTTTGTAGATGTATGCTTTACCGGCAGGACGCCTGACACGTTGGGCGTGCGCAAAACTAAAGAGGAACAAGGTCAGAAGAAAGAGAGAGATGATTGCCGGGATTCTTTGAGGCATTTGATATTTAAGTAGGGTGTTTAGAGCAGTTGTCATGAGGATGTTAGGAGATGTTTTTACGATCTGGGGATAACAGTCTCCTTGAAGTGCTCGATAGCCTGCCGCATCGGTGCCATGATCTAAGAATTTTTTAATAGCGATGGTGCTTGGTTTCCTTGGACCGGGATCACCCTTTGAGTAAACCCAGATCCTTCTTGCTACTTCCGAAAGAGCCCAAGTCCACATTGTGTTTGTGGAGGAGCTCCAGGTAGAGATTGCAAAGCGGAGTCGGCTTTTCGAGAACGGTGTGGGCTTGATGACGGTAACCGCCCCCTGCCACGATTGTCGGGAGATTGTTGCAGGTGTGATTTGAAGAATCACCAAAGTTACTCCCGATCACGACGGTGGTATTGTCTAAAAGACTCCCCTCTCCTTCGTCGATCTGATCGAGTTCAGCGAGAAAGCGGTCGAGATGTTTGACGATGTCGACTTCGATCCGGCTGAGCTTGCCGAGCGCATCAGCCTTGCCTCCGTGGTGCGAAAGGGTGTGCCAGCCACCGGTTGCGCCGGGGACATTGATCGCGCCATAAATCCAATCGAGCGAGAGCGTAATGACCCGCGTCGAGTCCGTCTGCAACGCCAGTTTGGAGAGTTCAAAAAGATTGCGGACCTTGGTTGAGAAAGCGAATTCCTGATCATCGCTCAAGGTATTTGGAACTTCCGGCTTCTTGGTCTTGAGCCAAAATTCCTCGTGCTTCAATTGCGCTTCAAGTTCTGAAATAACGGTCCGGTAAGATTCGATCTTCGAGACATCTCCGCCCTTCTTCTTGATCTGCTCCATATCGCGATAAAGGGATTTCACGATCTGCTGGTCGTTCTCGATCTGCTGGCGCTTCGCACTCAGATCTTCTTCACCAAAGAGCCGCTCAAAGATCTCCCGTTCGTCATGCATGGGTGGAATGGCCACCCCGCGATCATTCCAGGAGCATCCCCAGCCACGGTCGTAGATACTGAAGGAAAGATACGGGAAGCGCGTGTCACCACCCATCTCGCGGGCGAGGATCTGGTCAACGGAGATCGTATTGATGAAATTCGTCGCCTCGGGACTCGGCGCTCCAGTCAGGAAAGACTTTTCGGAATCATGGTTGCTCGTCTCCATTCCGGGATGAAACAGATTCTGAAAAATCGTCATTTTCTCCCTCACTGCCATCTCTTTGAGATACTTGGAGGTGGTCAAGTCCCCCCGCTTGGTGGGAAAGAAATTTGGTTCATAGAAACCGAGCGAATTGCAAATGAAGATGACCCGCTTCGGAGGTGCTTTCACTCCTGGTGTGCTTGCCACCCGCGCATTCAGCGAATGCAAAGCCAACGGAAGGGCCACTCCAAATTTCAAAAACTCTCTTCGGCGGTATTGCTTCATTTCTCTTTTCCGTTTGTTGAATTGGCAAGGACTTGGGTCACGAGAGTTCCCAGCCGCAGGTTTCCGGGATTCGTTCCAAGAAAGTCCCACAACTGAAGGCGCTGGCTCAAATCCGGCTTGTCTCCATAGGCGTACTCGAAAAACTTCTTCCCAAAGTTATAGGCAAGCTTCCGCTCGTTGGAGAGCAAAACCTTTTTAAGCCCAAAAATGTCCTGAAAGCTGGCATCGTCGATCTCTCCGGATGCATCAACCAGTGCACCCTTCTTAAAGTAGCCTTGAGGACGATACTGAAAAGTGCTTCGATGGGCTTGCTTAACCCGATATTGATCACGCCATTCTCCCGTGGCATCAAAGCTCTCCAATGCGAAGCCATACCCGTCGATACTCTTATGACAGGCGTAACAGGTCTTGTTGCTTTTGTGCTGATCGATCTGCTCCTTGAGCGTGATGGCTTCTCCGTGTTCCGGTTCCAGGGCCGGAACGCTCTCCGGCGGTGGTGACAAGGGCGTGCCCACAATATTTTTGGAGATCCATGCTCCGCGTAAAATGGGCGAGGTTTCGAAACCGTCCGTGGTCACTTTTAGGACACTTGCCATCGTGAGAAGTCCGCCACGGGGTACTTCGTCTGAAAAGTTTACCTTGCGTATGTTTTGCCCGGTCACTCCCTTGATCCCATAATGCCGAGCAAGCCGTTGATTAAGAAAAGTGAAATTCGAATCGATGAGATTGCGGGCGGGAAGATTTTCCTCAATCAAATGCTGAAGGTATTTCCGGGTTTCAACTGGGAGGTAGTAATTCAGAAGATCATCGTAAAGCGGGTAGAGTTTCAAGGAAGGCGTCACCTTGTTGAGACCCCGCAGGTTCAGCCACTGATCACTGAAGGAGCGAACCATGCGGCGGCTGCGCTTGTCGGCCAACATTCTTTGAACCTGATCATTTAAAGTCGCGCCATGGAGCGAACCTGAAGCCGCCAATTTCAGAAGTTCTTCATCGGGAACCGAAAGCCACAAAATACGAGCGAGATCCGAGGCTTTGCCAAACGACGAATTGGCATGCTCCCCGGGCGCCATCAGGAATCTTGGCGAGCAAAGAATGGCCTTTAAGCCAACCTTGGTCGCCTCGACAAAGTCGCCACCCTCTTCAAGTCGCCGGAGTCCAACCCTAAAGTATGGCGCCAATTCCTCCTCACTGAGGGGCGACGCAAAAGCTCGCTCCGCAAAACTGCGAATCACTTTTTTGAAATCATCAGGGTTCTTTGAAGCAACTGTAACCGTAGACGTCTCAATCTGTTCACCCAAAGGAGTGATGACGTCCAGCTTGCCAATCGAAGCGATTGATTTTCCATCCAGCTGAACAGAGTCTGTTACCTTGAATTTGATAAAGCGACTGGTCGTTTCCTTGGGAAAGATAATCGCTTGTTCGTTGGCAAGCCTGACATCCAGTCCACCTTCCATCACCTTATCACCCCACGTTTTTCCATCGTCAGAAAAGTAAATCTCATACGCTTTCACCAAGCCATTGCCATTTCCGCCCGCCCAGGTCGCGAAGGAAAGTCCTTCAATGACCGCTCCGTTCGGGTTTTCAAAAATCACGTAATGCGGCGGCTTCGCCACCGTCGGAGTAAAGCGCGTGTGCCAGAAGGTCAGATTGGAATCATCCTGCATCTTTTCCTTTTCCATCCCCTCCTGAAAACTACTCACCGTAAGTGCACCGCCGATTCTCTTGAGCTTTGTTTGAAAGCCAGGCGCTTTCCGGATCTCCCGCTGTCCGGCCTCAATTTTCAATCCATCGTAGACTTGTTGATAAGAAGTCGGAGGCCATGAATCCACCATCGGCCCCCGGACCTTCAATTGCTTGATGTAGATTCCCTCCTTTGGATTTTTTTGACGGAAATTGTGCCGCGAAAAACAGTGCACCGAAACGCTTTCACCGGGATGGAGGTAGGCGCGGATGGTACGCGATTCCAATTCCTTGTTCCCCAATGAGACCACCCCCAGCAGACGCTGCTGCTGCGGCCGGTCATCGGCATAGTAATACTTTCCCGCATATACTTGCAGGCTCATATCGTCTTCGAAGTCGGCCACCTTTGCCGCATCAAATGTCAACTCATACCAACCTGCCACCGGGGGCTCAAAGTTGTCGTAGAAGAAAGAATAGCTGTTGCCATTGTTGGCCCGGGTCCACGAGAAAAGGGTGCCTTCCTGATAGGGCCGATGGTAGATCCGGTAGCCCTCATTACTGTCCCGAACTTTGCTTGTCGCCCAGCTCCTCTCCGCGGGAAACCCATCATCCGGAAAGGCATGATCAAGCATTTCGTCTGCCACTGAAAAATACGAACCCAGCATCTCACGGCTCAACTGGATCTTCCGGTTGGAATCAAAATCGTTCGTCCCCCGATCTTCGGGAATCTTGCCAGAAAGGTCGAGATCCGTCCC
>JBDNAG010000093.1:0-21090 GCA_039768565.1 Akkermansiaceae bacterium
GAGCGAAAAAGCGACTCGATCCTCAGGTTAAACGTGCGGAGATCATCGACCTGCCCGCCCAACAAGCGATCGTCGGGTTTCGAAAAGCTAATGGAATCATCCAGCTCTCCCTCTTGAAAAGATTGCCCCCCCTGAAAGTAGGTCAAAAGCCCAGCCTCCTCTTCAATCCGATCGATCCTGATAGTCTCGCCGGTATGAATTAGAATCTCGTCTCCAACCTTAAAACGAACCCTTAAAATAGGTGCGGAATCGACTGCAAACATCCTTTTTTCGTTTGCCGCCGTGAACAAGATGGACACTTTGTTTCCCATCGTTTCCAGTAAAATTCCAAGACCAAGCTCCGGCTCACTGGTAGTGACCCAACGTTGCCCTGCTACAATTCTTTCGCGCATCCGCTGTGATCCATAGCGGGAATGACCAACAGTTGAAATCGCGAATCAATAAGATTTCAAAAGACGCTAATCATCTTGGAACACGAGGTTGGATTACTTATCTTGGCAATAGAGATGAAGGAATTAAAAGACGGCCTCAGATCACTCGTTCGAATTGACTTTCGTGGAAATGTTCACAAGCAATTTCGCGGGACAGATTCGGACAAACGTTTCGCCAATGAGGTGGCCGTCTTGAAGGCCCTCGAAGATCGCGGAGCCCCCAATGTCCCCCGGCTGATTGGTCACGACCCGGAAACACTTACGCTCGTCACTACCAATTGCGGTTCCCCCGCTCCTCTTATCACAGTAGAAAAAGCGCGCGCACTTTTTCAAGAACTTGAAGATATATACGGAATTCGCCACGACGACCCCGAACCACGAAATGTCACCTACTCCCCGCACCTCGGTAAGTTTTGCCTGATCGATTTCGAACTCTCCGAAATTCTCCCCATTCCGTCAGAACTCGAAACCGGTAAGACCAATGTTCTTCGAGCCAAATGGGCCGCTTCCAGCGTAAAAGGCAACGGGCATGTTGCCAATGATGACGCCTTTCTTGCTCTCACGGTAAATCCCGAATCGACAGATCCGCTTCCAAAATCCGGCGAGATCCTCCTCGATCCCTCCCATCTTGTCCTTGCAGTTTCCGACGGCATGGGCGGCCGTAGCGCCGGGGAATTCGCATCACGCCTTCTCATGGCCCGTATCCGGAAAGAAGCCACCGAACTTTACCATCAACTGGGCACAAGCACTGATGCACAATCAGCTCTCGACGCCTTGTTACGCCAGTGCCACCACGATGTCACAGAACTAGCCAAGCAAAATGGAAACACAGACGGCATGGGAGCCACCCTAACAATAGCTTGGATTAGCCATGAGAGGCTTTTCTGGGCTCACATTGGTGATTCCCGTCTCTACCTCGTCGATAACGAGGGCGTTCAACAACTTACAAAAGACGATTGCCGGGCGTGGCACCAATGGCAACGGGGTGAAATCACGGAATACGCCTATCGCAATCACCCTCGAAAATCAGTTCTGAGCGATGTCCTCGGCGGCAGCAACCACGAACCATTCCCAAAGACCGGGTCACTCCCACTCCAGGACACCCAACGGCTCATGATTTGCTCGGACGGAATCATGGATGGTCTTTGGGAAAAAAGCATCCACGGGATTCTGGCCGAGGACAGCCCGGTTCCCGAAATCATGGAAAAACTCTCACGAAAAGCCGTTGAAAACGACGACCGCGACGACACCACCCTCATCGTTGCTGAAATATCACGTATTTAGGGTTGGCACGACAATTGCTTCGTTTAAGAAGGAATTGCGTCGGGGCGGATTTTCGTCAAACCTCGTCGCGACTCAAATCCGGAGCTTCTTTTCCGGACAAACAAATCAGACCAATGGCAAAATACCGACTCGATTACATCTGGCTGGACGGCTACACGCCCGTTCCAAATCTTCGCACCAAATGCTGCATCAAGGAATTTGATGAGTTCCCAACCCTCGAACAGCTTCCTGAATGGGGCTTCGATGGCTCCTCGACTCAGCAGGCCGACGGTGGTGATTCCGATTGTGTCCTGAAGCCCGTCGCAATCTACGCTGATGGAACCCGTGAAAATGGCGCTCTCGTCATGTGCGAGGTGATGCTTCCCGACGGATCTCCCCACCCATCGAATGCCCGCGCAACCATCCTCGACGACGAGAACGCATGGTTTGGTTTCGAGCAGGAGTATTTCTTCGAGAAAGATGGTAACATCCTCGGCTTCCCGAAGGGTGGATATCCTGAGCCACAGGGCGGATACTACTGCGGTGTCGGCTACAAGAACGTTGGTGACATCGGTCGCGCAATCGCGGACGAGCACCTTGACCTCTGCCTCTACGCTGGCATCAACCACGAAGGCATCAACGCCGAGGTGGCCATGGGACAGTGGGAATTCCAAGTCTTCGGCAAGGGCTCCAAGAGCGCTGCCGACCAAATCTGGGTTGCCCGCTTCCTTCTCGAGCGCCTCGGCGAAGAGTATGGTGTTGACATCAACTACCACTGCAAGCCTCTCAAAGGAGACTGGAACGGTTCCGGAATGCACTGCAACTTCTCCACCAAGACCCTGCGCGAGACCGGCGGTAAGGAATACTTCGACAAACTCATGGCTTCCTTCGAGAAGAACTGCATGGAGCACATCGCAGTTTACGGACCCGACAACGACATGCGCCTCACCGGCCTTCACGAGACTCAATCCATCGACAAGTTCTCTTGGGGAATAGCCGACCGCGGAGCTTCTATCCGTGTTCCTCACTCGTTCGCTAACAACGATTGGAAGGGCTACCTTGAAGATCGTCGCCCGAACTCACAGGGTGATCCTTACGCCATCGCAAGCCGCGTTCTCAAGACGATCGCAGAGGCTGACGAAGCTTAATCATCCTTTTAGGACAACTTTTAACGGTCACCGGTTCGCCGGTGACCGTTTTTTATGCGGTGATCGTGCTCTAATGACAGTGAACAACTTCTCATGCAGACCAGAAAAACATGCTATTCAAATCACATTGAAAAATATCTCAATCAATCACTTTAGCTTGTCCCAATCCTCTTTGGTCTTCTTGCTTTTTTGATACTCCATCAGGACCTTCCATTCACCGCCTTCCTTGACTAAAAGAGCTTCCAGCTCGATGTAAGCGACAGTCTCTTCGCCGCCCTTCGGCTGGCTGGCATATCGAAACATCCCCGTTTCGTGAGCCGTTGAGTCATCACCCCACCGTTGTCCAAAGCGGAAGTCGACACTCGCCTTCATTGTGCCCGCCTTCGTGTCATCGAATTCCTTCTTCCACTTCTTCAGAGCAGAGGCCAAGGGATAACTCGTTTCCCGCTTCCCGGATACCAGGATTCCGGTCGAGTGGCAGGTTGCCTTGTATCCTTCAAAATCGCCCTCCCCCACCGTCCTTGAAACCTCGGCCCAGTATGCCTCAAGTTCCTGCAAGCGCCCGATCTTCTTGCCCAGTTCTTTGACCTTAAGTCCACGCCAGACAACTTTACCACTCTTGGCCTTGTGAACTTGAAGGCCAAAGTATCCCGCTTGATACGTGCCATCGCCTACCCAGTGAGCAGCCGGCACTCCATTCAGCCATGTTTTCACGGTCTTCCCCTTGGCCATCACCGTCACCCGGTTCCAACCTTCTTTATTCAGGGAACCTCGTACTTTGGCGTGCTCCTTCAGCCAGAGAGGATACCAGTAACCGCCACAACTCTGACCATAAATCCCTCCGGACCAACCACGACTGTTCTTAACCCCCTCCATCTCGACCTGAGGGCCGAAGACAGCTTTATCCTTTTCGCTCTTGGCGCGAAACATGACGCCCGAATTCAGATCTTCGTCCCAACGCATCTCACAAGTGAAAATGAAATCCTCATAATCATTCCGCTTGGTGCTCAAATAAGTGCTTGGCTCGCCCGGGACACAGGTTCCCACGACCATACCGTTCTTGTATTCAAAAGCCGCTTTACCCCCCTTAAGTTCCCAGCCGGAGAGATCCTTACCATTCAGCAGCGAAACAAATCCATCTTCAAGCGCGGGTTCCTTATCGGTGTTCAACAACATTTCGCCCGGCTCCGGGGTATTCTCCTGCTTTCGATACTTTTGAAACCACCCCTTCTGGGATGGGTCCAACTCAACGGCAAAACTTTGCTCGGAGGCAGCCACCAAAACGATGAAAATCATCTCTCTCAACTTCATGCCGCGAGAAGTATCAGAGGCTATCCTCGACTACCAGCGCTCAGCGACCACCCGGAGATATCTGATTTCAGCAATTTTGATGTCATCAATCAAACAGACCACAAATTCCTCGATACCGTCCCCGCGAACCACCCGCTCTACCTCTTCGATTTCGTCAGGTCCAAGCTCGACCCAAGTATTCATATCAGCCGAGCCTTCAAATCTAAGACGCGCATCAACGGCCTCCGTGGCAATCCGGCAGCGAAGAGCAAGATGCTTTTTTCCATCCTCACCATCGATCATCTCGGGTCGAGGATCACCCTCGTGATCATCCGCCGGATCCGCTGGATCAGTGCCGACACAGTATTCCCAAAATCGCCGATGATCTTCCAAGCCGACCTCACGGTCTACCCACTGACTCCAGAAATCAAAAGGCTCCTCAGGATCGATTGGACGATCGGGGTCGCCTTCAATCAGCCGTTCCTTGGCAAAGTGCCCCAGATTTGAATTCAAACATACCAACCAGCGACCACCTGAGATCGGCCCCAGATCGTAATCATGCTCGACCCACATTCCCGCGCCCGCGGTATCGGACGGTGGAATCAATCCCACCTCCTCATTGGAACCAGCCCGCACAAAGCGAGGATGAAGATAGAATGACGGACCACGCGGACGAACCTCTCCCCAGTCGACCGACCAATCATCACGAACGGCCAGATCCTCTGGAACGAAGAGCCTGACCGAGGCGATCCACCGGCCGATGAGTTCGTCATTTCTCAATACGAGCTCGGTATTGTGAGTGGGCTCCGGATCATCCGGCTCAATCTCCACGCTGAGATACCCGATGAAGGGATCTACCAAAGAGTTACCAAAGAGGTCGCTGACCAATTCAGGCTCGCTCAGAAGAATGCGATAACGACCATGATCTTGAGCATCCCAGGATCCATCCGGAGGATTCATGCGATAGGTGGCGATTGCGCCGACCGACATATCGGCAGTGAAGCTGAGACTCGTCCTTTCCAACTCCACCATTTCACCCTGTCGGTTCATAACCGAGAGCACCTGAGCCTCGATGCCATCAAAGACCAATTCTCCATCATCGAAAAACTCCACCGAAAACTCGAGTGGTTCATCACCTGCCTCGGTGACCGAGGCTCCCCGAATCGTGACTTGCGGAGGAAGAAAATCTCCCTGGGGACCAGGAACAGAAATGAGTGCTCGGCCAATCACTTCCTTGAGCGAACTGAGCTGATATTGGTAGTCTCCGGGAAAAAACATCCCCAAGCCAATTTCATGTTCAATGACCATGGGCGCCACAAGTTGAGTTCGGGTATCAATCCATGCTGTCATTTCAGATTCAATCAGATCTCCCCGGCGAATTACCCCACCCCAGTCAATATGATCGACATATTGCCCGAAGGTCATTCGAATGTGAGCAGCAAAGGTAGGATACAACCCCCTCGTAGGAAGCCGGACGATATCAATCTCCACCTCCGATGGCACCCCCCTCATCAGGTCGCCATTACCATCCCCTCCATGAACCGAAAACTCATCTCTCCCGAGTATTTCACCCGCTGATTTCAGAGCCGCCTCATATGAGCCAGGCTCGAACATACCCACTTCCACCCGATGGGTGTAGGTTATCAAAACCTGGGGCACGATCCCATCAAGTTGGCATCCCTCAACCTCCACACAAAAGTTGCCATTCGCGGTTCGGGTGACCTCCCCCCAATTGACTTCCACGGGATACGGATAGGTAACAGTAAATGTCGCGATCGCCAGTTCGTGGATATCCCCGCCCGGAGCCCCGGGTGTCGGAAACATCTCGACTGACACTTCTCCGGCCAGTGCCGGCACCGCTTGCTTCACCTCGCCAATTTCAACTTTGAAGGAACCCGCCAAAGCCATTTCAAAAAAAGACCCGTCATTCCTAAGAACCTCGTTACCCGCCAATATTACGGCATATTCACCATTGTGCTCGGCGGTCCAACCACCCTTCGGAGCAGCCATTTCATAAAGCACAAAATGAAACAAGACCTCAGGAACATCACCATTGGGACCAGGAAGGGGAACCAAAGTTCCGACCTCGACGAAGGCGACCGAAGCGTGGAATCCTTGAGAATTTGTCACCCAAAGATCCGCGTCATCAAAGCTCCTCGCCGAAACACCCAAAGAGCTCTGATACCTCACCGCGATTTGAACCTTGGCCTCATCAGCCACTGTCACATCGGAAATATTGGCGACAACCAGATCGCGACTCTCCGGCTCCTCAGCCAAACCAGACAAAACCGAAAGACAGAAAAGTGCCGATATGAGAATTTTGATTTTTCGCTCCATCGGTTTTCTAACACAAAGCCCTAACAGGACTCCTCCACGCAAACAACGGTAAAATCAGCTTCAAGCCTCCAATTCAGCGGCCTGCAGACGCTTTACCGTCCCTTGAACCGTCACATGAAAGTGCCATTCACCCGCAAATTCACGAATCGAGAGCATTTCAAGTTTCGCCAGAAGGTAGATCTCAGCTTCATGATTCAGAAAGTCTTTCATTGGAACCCAGGAATCCCGGGCCGCGAAATGCTGCCTGAGGGTTTCAAGATCATTCGCCACCTCATCGCTGGAACGGATGAACGACCTTCTTTCATCACCAATTCGACTGATCCAGTCAGGCCCGGCCAGAATCAAGGCACAAAGCCCCTGGCCAACTTGTCCATATTCCTGATTGCTCATTCGAGCCAATCGCATCCCGGGCTTACGATCAGGTTTTTGAGCAATCCGTTCCCAATCCTGCGGTCCATGTTTTTTAAAATAGCGATATCCTAGGACAAATACCCCGATCCCCACAAATGTGGAAAAAATGAGGATTGGCGGGGTGAGAGCGCGGTGACCGGCAAACAGACTCGCGATCACCCAGGCAAACAAGAAGACTACAAGGAAAACAGCCGAGGATCCGAGGGTCCACAAGAGGATTCGGCCAAGGCAACGAAGATTGTGACGCCGGATCAACTTCGGCGTGATAATCACTGGGAAATTCGACATGACTCCAAGGAGTAGAAACGGAATATAACCGCTTTCTCTTAGGTTCGCCACGGAGAAAGGATCTTCAACAACGCATATCGAAGTTTCACCTTCGGCTCCAGAGGCGCAAAAACCTTCAAGGTTTTTCCGGTCGGCAAAAAATCAATCTTTGAAGAACGCCCCCAAAGCTCGCCGTCGACCTCGACCGGCACCTCTTCGGCGCAGGTGACCTTTAATCCCGCTGCTTGAATATATTCCACCGAATCACCATGGGAATGAGGGTCAATCCCGCCTTTCACCAGCCCCGTAAGCGAGTCTTTCACAAATTGGTATCCGGCTTCTTTAAAAACCACCACATCCAGAAGTTTGTCGGAGTTCGAAGCATTTCTGAAGAGTGGAAACTGCCCGCCATAGAGCGAACCGTTGCCAACCAACATCGCAACCCCCTCAAATTTCCGCCCATCAGAGCAGGTCACCTTCAGTTGGGGTGGTTTGGCACGAAGAACCTTGGTGGCTGCAAGGAGATAAGCAAAAGGTCCAAGCCTCTTCTTGCTCTTCCACGTTGTTTCCTCGATGACCTGTGCATCAAAGCCAACTCCGGCCATTTGTACGAAAGGCGCTCCGTTCATTGCAAAGAGGTCCACCTCTTCGCTATGACCGCTATCGATCACCTCCATGGCATTTTTGAGCTTATCGTAGGGAATCCCCATTTCGCGGGCGAAGACGTTCATCGTTCCGGTGGGAAAAACACCAAGAGCCGTTTGAGAACCAGCCAACCCTTCGATGACAGCATTCAGAGTTCCGTCACCTCCAGCTGCGATCACGAGCTCTTCACCGTCCTGAACAAACTTGCGGGCCAGGTCGATTGCCTCTTCGCGACTGCGCGTTGCGTAAATCGTAAAACGGGTGGCGTTTGCCATGATGAATTTCAAGGCACGCCGCCCTTTCTCGCTCTTGGCCTTGGGGTTCAAGATGAGAGGATATCTTGGAGGCAATTCACTCATGAGTCCTGCACGGGGACAGGGAAACCCATCTTATCTAATTGGTCGAGAACCAAGGAAACAGGGAGACCGATGATATTTTGATAATCCCCTTCGAATTTCTCAATGATCAACTCCCGGTGCTCCTGGGCGGCATAGCCTCCCGCCTTGTCTAAAACATAGACTTTGGACAGGTAGTCCTCGATATCGAGCTCCCTAAGCTCTCTAAACTTCACAAAGGAAGTGCTAACAAACTCAGCGCGTTGATCGCCACAGGATAGAACCACCCCGGTGAGCACTTCGTGGACCCGGCCACTGAAATTCCGCAGATTTTGAGCAGCTTCCTCAAGATCAACAGGTTTCCCGTAAATCTTCCCTCCCAGGGCCACCACCGTGTCGGCCCCAATGACCATGGCTTCAGGCCGGGGCATGGAAACCGCCATACACTTGAGGCGCGCATTAACGAGGGCCAACTCCCGCGGAGTCTGGTCATCGCCCGACAATTCATTCACGTCAGGAGAGACAATCTGGAATGATAGCCCGGCCTCGCTGAGCAACTCGCGTCTCCTTGGTGAACCGGACGCAAGAATGAGTTCCCATTTGGTCGATCCCTCAGTTAAGCCAATCACATCGTTGCCCGGACTCCGGGTGGAAAAAATTATGGTGCGCGCGAGAGGAATCGAACCTCCACGGGGTTGCCCCCACATGAACCTGAATCATGCGCGTCTACCAATTCCGCCACGCGCGCAACGGCGGAAAGAAATCACCCCCTCCCATGATTGGCAATCAAATTTCGTGATGGAAATAACTCTCTTTTGGCGAATGGTTTGGAATTTATCATCCCATGGTGTCTCATAGCCACACATGAAGGTTCTCATTACTGCCGGCCCGACGGTAGAGCCCATCGATCCTATCCGCTACCTTACCAACAGGTCGTCCGGCAAAATGGGATACGCCCTCGCTGCAGCGGCAGCCAAACGCGGACACTCGGTACTATTGATCTCGGGCCCAACTACCCTCGAAATCCCGGAAGGGGTCGACTATCTCCCGATCGAGAGCGCTGCCGATATGTATCAAGCGGTTGAATCCCAAATCAGCCGACACGACATAGCAATTTTTGCCGCTGCCGTTGCCGATTACACTCCTGCCGAGATCTCCGAACAAAAGCTAAAGAAGATCGGAGAGGAAATGACCCTTACTCTAAAGCGCACAAAAGATGTCCTCGGGTCAGCGCGTGAGGTCATGAACTTCAAGGGAACTTTGGTTGGTTTCGCCGCCGAAACCGAGAATGTCGAAGAAAATGCTCGTGGCAAATGCGTCAGGAAAGGATGTGATGTCGTGGTGGCAAATGATGTCTCCCGGCAGGATATCGGATTTGATTCCTCAGAAAACGAAATCACCCTCGTCTATCCGGATCGCTCTGAATTCCTGCCACAGGACAGCAAGGAGCATCTGGCATTTCACCTGATCGAGATCATCGAGGAACTCTAGCCCGGCCCAATGAACGAAAATCCGTATGCCGCGCCGACCGAATACGCCCATCACCGCGATCAGCTTCCCGAAGTCGATCAAATCCGCTAATCTCATCTGACAGCGGAAGCTTTAGGCCACTACCTGAGCACTATAGGAATTCCTCTCGGTATTCTAACTTTAAGCGTTGGCCTCCAAAGGCTCAACAGGACAGCTCAAAACCTTACAGATGTTTCAACGTTGCAGGTCTAGCCTTGCTTCCGGTTGGAACGGCGATCTCCGCTCTTTTTCTATTCGTGTTCTTCAGTAAAAAAGGATGCTTTGTAATAACGGTCCAGCACAGAAATATTGTCGCAAAGACCCCGCACATCAAACAAAAGACATCCATTGTCACCTAGGCTCTTCTTGCGGTCATCATCATCGTCTTGATCTCTCTTACATGGCGAGAAGCTAAACCTTTGGACAAAATCATCGCATCTCAATCCGAATGCGTCATTCTCTTTCTGTGACCGAACTTGAAACCGCCGTCCACGCCGCCAAGGAGGCAGGGAAGCTCCTCCGTGCCAATTTTAACGAGCCCAAGCATGTTGACGAAGCCCTTCATCATGACTTGAAACTCGCCCTCGATAAAGAGTCGCAGGACCTGATCACCGGAATCATTCTGGACCAGCATCCGGGGCACGCAATCTACGGCGAGGAAGGATTGGCCGGAGACCAATCATCGAACCACCAATGGATTGTCGACCCCATCGATGGCACCGTTAATTTTTTCTATGGGATCCCCCACTTCTGTATTTCCATCGCCAAGCGTGTCGATGGTGAGCTCGTTCTCGGCGTAATTTACGACCCTATGGTCAATGAACTCTGGACTGTCGAACAAGGCGGACAGCCACAACTTAACGGAAATCCGATCACCGTGAGCAGCCGGGAAAAACTCGAAGAATCCATTCTCTTCGTCGGCTGCGGTAAAGACGAAGAAGCACTCACTACTGGCCTTACTCGCTTCAAAAAAGGATCTCTCAAAGCTCGCAAAATGCGCATGATGGGGTCAGCAGCTCTTGGCATGGCTTATATCGCCAGCGGACGATTGGATGCCTACATCGAATCCCGTATCTCGCTCTGGGATATCGCGGCCGGTCAATTAATGATCGAAGCTACCGGAGGACGCGTTGATCTCGTCCCTCACGAAAATAATCCCGACGTTTACTCGATTGTAGCCACCAACGGAAAAATTCCCATCGAAGAAATCTTATGATCCGCTCAGGTATTGGATATGATGTCCACCAATTCGCCGAAGGGCGCCCCCTGATTCTGGGTGGCGTCGATATCCCACACACTCACGGTCTCGACGGTCACTCGGACGCCGATGTCCTGAGTCATGCCATTGCAGATGCCATTCTGGGAGCTCTAGGACTGCCCGATATTGGATACTATTTCCCCCCGGGCGATGAATCCTGCAAAGACATATGCTCACTGCGCATTCTCGAAAAGTGCGCCTCCTTGTGTGACGAGCAAGACTACAAATTGATGAATATAGATTCGTCCCTTGTCGCCGAAGCCCCCAGAGTGCTACCTCATGCTCCTGCAATGAAAGAGAAGATCGCCAAATCACTTGGACTCACTCCCGCTGAAATTGGAATCAAAGCCACCACCAACGAAACAATGGGATTCGTTGGTCGCAGCGAAGGAATGGCGGCCTTCGCCACCGCCTTAGTCGTTAAGAAGGATTTCCTAAAATAGACCGAGCGATTAGAGGGCGAGGTCGTAGCTGCGACCACTCTTGCCTTCCCGCCAATCCATAAAGGCGCGATTGGCCACGGAAACCCCACCAATCGTGGGGTAATTCCCGGTGAAATACCAATCACCGGATTCCTCGGCGTTGATGGACTTATGGAGGTTCTCAACAGTCTGGTAGATCACCTCAACCTCGCCATGCCAATCGATATCTTCGGGATAGACGATTTGGGCTATCTCTGCAGAGATCTCTTCATCAGTGAAGCTCGCGTAGAGTTTTTGAACGGCGTTGATCCGCTCTTCCCGGGGCTTTTCCATCTCTGCTTTACAATCCAGATAAACCTCCTCGATGAGGGCCGACTTATCGGCTCGCTTAATCAAGTTAATGGCTGCCTGGAATGCGATAAACTTCCCCATCTCCGACATATCGATGCCATAGCAATCCGGATAACGGATCTGCGGAGCGGTCGAACAAATCACAATCTTACCAGGCTTCGTTCGGGCAAGGATCTTGAGAATCGATTGCTTCAGGGTGGTCCCTCGAACAATAGAGTCATCAAGAACCACCAAATTACCCCCTTCGGGAACGATTCCATAAGTGATGTCGTAAACGTGCGACACCATTTGATTACGGCCACTTTCCTGGGAAATGAAAGTCCGAAGCTTAATGTCCTTATGCGCGATTTTTTCGCCCACCGGCCAATTCCGCATGATCAAATCATCTAGCTTTTCCTCGTCCAGTTCACCCGCCTTCAGAGCACTCAGCATGTCGGTATGAACCATTTTGCGTCGATGAAGTCGCAAACCATCCATTAACCCGTAATAAGCGGTCTCTGCGGTATTGGGAACGAACGAGAAAACCGAATTCTTAAAATCATGATCGATGGACTCAACAATCTGATCAACCAAAGCAGATCCCATGGCCTTTCGTTCGCGGTAGATTTCCGGGTCATTTCCACGTGAAAAATAAATCCGCTCAAAGGAGCAAGGCTGGGGCTTAATCTCCTCGGCAAAGCGTTCCGATTGATGATCGCCATTATTTTTGATCGTCATCACCATACCGGGATCAAGCTCCTTCACTTCATCTTGCTCAGCCTCGAAAACCGTCATGAGTGGAACTCGCTCGCTGGCAAAGGCGATGACCTCATCAGTCTCATAGTAATGACATGGACGAATCCCATGAGGATCACGCATGACAAAGAGATCTCCATTTCCAACCACTCCTGAAATGCAATATCCACCGTCCCAACCTTTTGCCGATTCAGCCACAATGTGGGCCAAATTCAATCGTGCTGAAATTTTCTCGGCGGTGTGATCTCCGGGGATCCCTTCGTCCCGCAACTCGTGATAAATATCGGTGTGAGCCTCATCCAGATGAAATCCAATCTCCTCGAGAACAGTCTGTGTGTCGGTTCCATAAACCGGATGCTGACCACGATCCTTCATACGCTCATTCAGCGCACTGGTGTTGGTCATGTTGAAGTTGCCCATCACCATAAGGGTTCGGGTCGGCCAATTGCTGCGACGCAGATAAGGATGACACGATCCATTGTCGAACTGCCCGGAGGTTCCATAACGCAGGTGCCCCATGTAAACGTCGCCAGCAAAGTCAAAGCGCTTTCGAAGATCCTCCGGATCGTTTTCGTTGATCTCACCCTTGCGATGTTTTTTGCTCAGGTCCTTCAGTTCGGAGCGAAAGAGCTTCGCGAGCGAATCCTTTTTCGAATCTCGCCTGCGGAAGATGTAGGGTTGCCCCGCCGGCATACCGATTTTGGCACAGCCAATCCCCACGCCATCCTGCCCGCGGTTATGCTGCTTCTCCATGAGGAGAAAGAGTTTGTTAAAGCCCCAAAGTGCAGACCCGTATTTGTCCTGATAGTAGGCTAACGGTTTCTTGAGGCGAACCACGGCAATGCCGCATTCGTGGGTGAGACGGTCACTCATTTTTAATTCAGGGCTAGGATTGAACCTGAACAGTGACACCATCACCAGAACGAATCTTACCAAGGACCGTGCCTCCGGGTCCCGCGGCACAGGCAGCGTCAACATTCTCAGCACTCACGATGGCCACCCATCCGATTCCCATGTTGAATGCATTAAAACGGTCCTCTGGATCCGTGTGGGCGAGCAGCTTTTGCACCGGCTCGTTTTGCCAAAATGGAATAGTCAGATCAGCACCCATCCCCCTGAAGAGGCGCTCGAGGTTCTCAGGAAGGCCACCGCCCGTGATATGGGCGAAAGCTTTGGCCCGTGGCCCGTCACCTCTAAAGGTGTTGGTGACGTCGTGGTAAAGTCGTGTTGGAGCGAGCATTGCCTTAATTTCTTCTTCGCGAAACTCAGAATCATGTTCCGCGAGAATGCGGCGACAAAGACTCCAACCATTGGCGTGGAATCCATCAGAAGCGTAGCCAACCAAAAAATCACCTTCCGCGATCGTCTCGGGCTGAATCAAATTCTCCTTCTCAACCGCTCCAATACAAAATCCTGAAAGTTCAACGACATCGGGAGGAACGAGGCCCGGCATTTCTGCGGTCTCTCCACCAGCTAAAATACAACCACAGTCTTCAAGGTAATCACACATTCCTGAGATCAATCGCTTAATGCGCTCCGGGTGGAGCTTCTCAATCCCAATATAATCAAGGAAAAGCAGTGGATCGCCACCAGTGGTGATGATGTCGTTGACACTCATCGCAATCAGGTCTTTCCCGGCCTCGGCTTCCATCCCGTATTCGAGAAGAAGTTCAAGCTTGGTTCCGACCCCGTCGCACCCTGTCACAATGACCGGATTTTTATAATCACTCAGGTCAAATGCCGCAGCAAAAAGACCAAATGAATTATACAATTGACGTTGTTTTTGAGTGCGGGAGACATCCGCCTTGATTTCGTTGACCAAAGCCGCGGCGGCCCGGGTATCAACTCCTGCTTCCTGGTAAGTAACCTTTTTACCCATGCGCTGATGTGGTTGTAATCTCCCTACCTCAATCGTCACGCCTTTTTACTCGTGATTTCACCTCTCAACGGAAATTCTCAATAAAACCACGTCAAATGAAGTCCTAAATAGCATATGAAAACCTTGATAGTATCATTAGCTTTTGGATTTTTGGCCTCCGCGCCGCCTGCTAGGGTCGTTGAGATTAATATTCCTCTAAAAACACCTCTCAGGAAGATTTCGCCGACAAACCCCACTTATGGAATGACCTAGAACGGCCCGATCAAGGTTGGCAGCTCCAATATCATCTTCGCCGGCTAGGCCCACGTTCAATACTCTTTCAAAACTAATAATACCAGTTTCCTAAATTCCAAAACTCTGCGTCCCATCGTATTCGTGCGAACCAAAGAAGAGAGATCGAACCTGGATACGCTCAGCTACCGCTTCAATTCCAAAGGAGTCATCCGTCGCCAAAAGAAGGTTCGAGACAATGAAAATGAGACTGAAGATTCCTCTTTTCCCTAATCCTACTCACTAGGCCTCTTCAGCGGGCTTCTTCATATCCACAGTATGCCACTCAAGAATGGAAATGATGTCGTCACGCCCTTTGACCCGGTAACCACTACCTACCTCGCCAAAACAAAAATCTTGGGTCGGGCAGTCGACTTGAGGAGGGAGTGTATCAAGCTTAGCGTAAGTCTCCAGGAAATCGACGATGACGTGTTGCTAAAACACTACAAAAAGATCAAACCAGCAACTGTTTGGCTTTCGGATGACGAGTGATGAGGCCCTGTCCAAATTAATGCCAAGGTCATTGTTAGGCACGTTAGAGGTTTCCTAGCCAAGCACGAGAACCTCTAAAAAATAGTCCCATCAGAAAAAACTGATGAGACCTCTTGAAGTTAAAGAATCCTAATTACCATATTCTCAAGCAATCCGAGCCTTTGATTTCCACATTACTTATCCGTCACCGCTCCTTCGCTCGCGCTTGTGACCAACTTAGCGTACTTAGCGAGCACTCCACGCGTGTATCGCGGCTCGGGCTGAACCCAATTTGCACGACGGGATTCAAGGTCCGCGTCGGTGGAGATCGCGTTATTCTCGGCATCAATCGTAATCGTATCGCCTTCCTCAAGAAGGCCAATCGGTCCGCCTTCGAATGCTTCAGGGGTAATGTGGCCAACCACAAATCCGTGGCTACCACCTGAGAATCGCCCATCGGTAATAAGAGCTACCTTGTCACCAAGTCCACGCCCCATGACAGCGGCGGTTGGTCCAAGCATTTCCCGCATACCCGGCCCACCTTTGGGACCTTCACGGCGAATCACAATGACATCTCCAGCTTCGATCTTACCGCTCAGGATGGCTTCCATGCCACCTTCTTCGGATTCAAAAACGCGGGCACGACCTGTGAATGACAAACCTTCTTTTCCTGAAATTTTAGCCACAGATCCTGTGGGAGCAAGATTGCCGTAAAGGATACGCAAGTGGCTGTCTTTTTTGACAGGATTATCGATCGATCGAACGACGTCCTGTCCCTCGGGAAATTCGAGTGGTGAATTGGCGAGATTTTCGGCCACCGTTTTGCCGGTCACCGTCAGACAATCGCCGTGAAGGAGACCCTCCTTGAGAAGTAACTTCATCAGCGGTATCAATCCCCCGATCTTCACCATCTCCGCCATCACGTATTTTCCGCTGGGCTTAAGATCGGCAAGAACCGGAACGCGCTTTCCGATTTCAGAAAAGTCATCGATTGAAAGTTCGACATCGGCAGCGTGGGCCATCGCTAGGAGGTGAAGCACCGCATTGGTCGAACCTCCAAGAGTGATGACGACAGTAATGGCATTCTCAAATGCTTCACGAGTCATGATGTCCCGTGGCTTGATCCCCTTCTCCAGAAGATGAAGCACAGCCGCACCCGCATCGAATGAGTCCCGCTTTTTGTCATCGCTGATTGCAGCTTGGGCCGAGCTATTCGGCAAACTCATTCCAAGAGCCTCAATCGCACTTGCCATGGTATTGGCAGTATACATTCCGCCACAAGAACCCGGCCCTGGAATCGCTTCCTCCTCTACCTTTTGGAGTTCCTCGTCGGTAAATTCACCGCTGGCATGTTTGCCCACGGCCTCAAAAACCGAGACAATATCGAGTTCCTTTTCTTCACCTTTCAAGGTCGCACAGCCCGGCAAAATGGTACCGCCATATACAAAGACCGAAGGCCGGTTCATTCGCGCCATCGCGATGATACAGGCCGGCATGTTTTTGTCACAACCGCCAATCGCAACATAACCGTCCATCCCTTCGCAACCCACCACGGTCTCAATGGAATCTGCGATCACCTCCCGGCTCACGAGCGAATACTTCATTCCCTCCGTCCCCATGGAAATCCCGTCGGAAATTGTGATCGTGTTGAAAATGACAGACTTTCCGCCAGCCGCATCGATTCCATTGGCAGACTCGGTTGCGAGCCCATCGATATGGAAATTGCAGGGCGTCACCTGGCTCCACGTTGAAGCCACCCCGACCTTGGGCTTTTTAAAGTCTTCCTTATCAAAACCCACCGGATAAAGCATCGCCCGGCTTGGGGCACGATCCGGACCATCGAGCACCTTGGAGGAAAACTCGCGCATATTTGGATTGTCACACATGTTGGGTGGAACTCTTCCTTTCCACGCCAAAAACTTCAAGCCTGATCGACTCCAAGAAACATGCTTTAGGGGATTTTTGCCGTTCCGGCCCTTTCTCCACGTGTTCAAACGATTTTCGTAGGCAGACTCTTGCTTTCGGGGGAATCCTGCGCTACCGCTCCTTCGTTATGCCAAGCCGTGTTCTGGTTTCCGATCCAATTTCCGAAAAGGGTGTTGAGCTTCTCAACGCTCATTCTGACATCACTGCCGACTTTAAAGTCGGTCTCCCTCCTGAAGAGCTCCTCTCCATCATCGGCGAATACGATGCTCTCATCGTTCGTTCCCAAACTAAGGTGACTCCAGAAGTTTTCGCAGCAGCGACCAAACTGAAAGCAGTCGGACGGGCCGGCGTTGGTGTCGACAATATCGACCGCGATGCCGCCAATTCGCACGGAGTGATCGTGATGAACACACCCACCGGCAACACCATTTCCACTGCCGAGCACGCCTTCACCTTGATGTGCGCCACGGCACGGAACATCGCACTTGGCCACGCCGGAGTCATCTCCGGAAATTTCAAGGCCGCCCGCAAGGCGTATCAGGGCATCGAATTGAATGGCAAAACCCTCGCTATCATTGGCATGGGTCGGATCGGTTCTGAATTCGCCAAGCGCGCCCAAGCTTTCAACATGAAAGTCGTTGCCTACGATCCCTTCCTGACCCAATCACGGGCCGACGAGATGAAGGTCACACTCGCGGGCACGCCCGACGAAGCCCTCACCGGCGCCGATGTAGTCACCCTTCACGTTCCTATGACCGAGGACACCAAGCATATCCTGAACACAGAACGTCTAGCGCTCATGAATCAGGGGGCACTGGTCGTTAACTGCGCTCGCGGAGGTCTCATCGACGAGGTCGCGCTTAAAGCAGCCATCGACAACGGCCATATCGCCGGCTGCGGCCTTGATGTTTTCGAAGAGGAACCTCCATCCTCAGGTCATCCCCTTTTCACCCTCGGCAAGCACATTACCTTCACGCCACACCTCGGAGCCTCTACCAACGAAGCTCAGGAAAACGTCGGTATTCAGGTCGCGGAACAAATCCGTGACTTCTGCGCTACCGGCGAAATTCGCAATGCCATCAACATGCCATCGATGGATGCCACCGCGCTCGACGAACTCAGTTGCTACATCGATATCGCAAAAGGCCTCGGCAAACTCCTTGCCAAGATCGGGCCTGATAATCCCGATTCCCTCCGGGTTTCTTATCACGGGCCAATTTCCAAGAAGGATACCGCTCTCATCTCCCGCAGCATCCTCACCAGTTTTCTGGAAGCGGCCCGCTGTGACGGACAGGTCAACATTGTTAATGCTCCCGCCATTGCAAAGGAAATGGGACTCGATACCATTGAGTCCACCATCAATGCTGCTACCGAATACAGCGAACTCGTCGTAGCAGAACTCAAAAAGGGTGATGTCCGCTATCGGGTCTCCGGAACCGTCATTGGCAAGTCTCCCCGCATCGTCGAAATCGATAAACTCTACGTCGACATTAACATTCGAGGACACTTCCTCGTGGTTAAAAACGACGACCGTCCTGGCATGGTTGGAGTGATTGGAACCGAACTCGGCAACGCCAAAGCAAACATTGCCAACCTTTCGCTGGCCCGCAACAGCTCGGAGGGCAGCGCTCTCACCGTGATTGAATTGGATGCACCACTTGAGTCGTCTGTGATGGCTACAATTCGGGAAACCGAGGGAGTTGTTTACGCGACCGGGGTAACTCTCTAGGAGCGAGCAGCTCGCTTTCTCGCTGGTGGTGAAACATGTTCCCCTTAAAGTTGGGGGACGGGATTCCCCTTTACATCAACGACACGGCTATTTTGCCCCCCCAACTCCGACCTTTATGGAAGTGGCTAGAAAAATATTCTGAGAGGAGTCAATGGCAGGTATGCTCTATCCTTCGCGAAAAATGTCGCAGCAAACCATGCCAGAATCGTCCTTTAGGTATCTAGCCATCTAAACAGCGTAGGATTGGTCCTAGAAGTCCTCGGAAATGGCGAGGAAAACCATAATAGAGACGGAACTGTGACTTACACCTTCCACACTCCGGAAGCAGCGACAGCCGGTATTCGCTTCTTTGGTCGCCTGCTCATCCTGCAGCGATAAGAGCGATCAACGACCGTTAAGAATAGGCATGAGCTTCCGTGCCGTCTCGACCGGCCAGGCACTCTTCGGAGTGAATATGGCTGTATCAAGTGATTTGTGCTCCGGCCAGTTCGGTTCTGTGGGAATTTGTGAAATAGAGCGCTTGATGATCTTTGCACTCATCGCAGCGTTAGCCACGAGATGCTCCACCACCGAACTTGCTTCGACAGACTCCTCGCCTTCCCTCCAACAATCGTAATCCGTTACCATTCCCAGAGTCGCCAGAGCAATTTCAGCCTCGCGGGCAAGCTTGGCTTCCGGGAGATTGGTCATCCCAATAATATCGTAGCCAAAGTGACGGTAGTAGTGCGATTCCGACTTGGTTGAAAATGCCGGCCCATCCATGCAAACGTAAGTCCCGCCGTCGTGAATCCCGGCTCCCTCGGCCCGTCCGGCCTCCGCCAAGATCGCGCGCAGTCCGGAACTGATTGGCTCGGCGAATCCGACATGAGCCACAATACCCTCACCAAAGAAAGTATTATTGGCCCGTTGACTGGTTCGATCAAAATATTGATCGGGAAGGACAACCGAACGAGGCGGATATTCCTCTTTCAAGCTGCCAACCGCCGTTGCGCAAATCACCCACCTTACTCCAAGTGAACGAAGCGCCCAAAAGTTGGCCCGATGATTGACCTCGGTCGGGAGAATGGTGTGATTCTGACCATGGCGGGAAAGAAACCATACCTGCCGGCCTTCGTAGGTTCCCCCGATCAATACGTCGGAAGGATTACCAAACGGCGTCTCCACCATGCGCTCTTCGACATTCTCAAGCCCATCGAATCCCGACACGCCACTTCCACCAATAATACCAATTGCCGCACTCATTCTTTGCTAGTTTTCTTTGCGAAAAACTCGGTGACCCAAATTAAACCAACGCCAAATGCCACAGCTCCCAATTGAAGCCATGCCTCGCCGGAGGTCAGATCCGGAAAATGCCAATTTTCGTAACCGACCGTCTTGGTCTTGGTTTCCCCGTCCTTCACAAATTCCTGTACGACCTCAGTCTTCCAAGGCCAAATGATTGCCAGCGAACCCGCCACAAATCCGGTGATCGCTCCGACGGCTTTGTCATGATGCTTGCGGAACAACCAACTCAGAAAGCGGGACAACGCAAGAAGCCCGATCACAGCCCCAATTCCAACTGGAATAAGAGTAGGCAAGGACTCCACGAGATTCCCAGAGAAAAAATTACTCAAGGCATCAAGCATGATAAGTTTATAATTCCCCAGCAGCAGCAATACAAAGGAACCGCTGACACCAGGAATGATCATGCTACAGAGCGCGACAACTCCGCAGACTCCAAGATAAACCGGATTCGAATTCTCATTGGCCGGGGTGAGAAAAGCCATGGAAATGGCGACACCAAACCCAAGGACAAAAACCACCCAAACCCCCGTCGTCAAACGACGGATCATTTTTCCCACAGAAGGAATAGAAGCTGCGATCAGCCCCAGGAAGAGAGCCAACACAATGGTAGGATGCTTTTCCAAGCCCCACTTCAAAACTCGGGCCAAAGAAGCAAAGGCCGCGATCACGCCCAGCCCCAAAGACATGAGGAAACCCCCATCAATCTTCTTCCATAGGTCGCCAATTTTAAACGAACAAGCGAGCTTGATCGCTTCCAGATCAAAAGACTTCAACGCCTCAATCAGGCGTTCGTATATTCCGGTAATAAAGGCAATTGTGCCCCCTGAAACACCAGGAACCACATTTGCAGCCCCCATCGCAAAGCCTTTCAAAAAAGTCGCGACATGCTCTCTCATCACCTCTGCTTAAATGGAGTCGATGATGGCGTTAAAGCTGATACTGGGCCGCATTGCCGCCGTGAGCTTGGCTTGGTCAGGCGCATAGTAGCCCCCGATATCGAGAGGCTCACCTTGCACTGCATTGAGTTCGTCTACGATGGAGCCTTCCTTGTCCGCGAGAGCCGCTGCAACTGGTGCGAACTGCTCTGAGAGCTCGGCAGAGTCTTTCTGTGCTGCAAGCATCTGCGCCC
>JBDNAG010000094.1:0-3859 GCA_039768565.1 Akkermansiaceae bacterium
CTCAAGCAATCCGCCGGAAAGTTCGACCCCACCGCTAATCCCAATGCCAATCTTCGTGCTCTGATTAGCAATGGTCAGGTGAAGCAGTATCAGCGGACCCAACTGGGCGATCCCATCTATATCTTGAATCGCCAGTAAGGTCGCTGAAATTGAACCGGGAGACTTCGGTTCACACCTGTTTTTGAATCCCCTGTCCCTGCAATTCATCGCCGGACTTACGCCGGGCAAGAATAGATTTAAGGGCACGCTCATGCTTCTCCCGCCGCTTTAGTAAAATCCTCTTTTTCTCTCTTCCAAACCACTTTGCCAGAGGGATCAACTGCCCAAAGGCATAGCCGTCTATTGCATAAATCTGGCAGCTCCCGTCTGCCTTAACTTTTACGGAGACATTATCAGGGCGCGCTTGCACGAAAATCCAGTTCTCGTCGAGCCCCTGCCAAAACCTCTCAAGCGCCTTCTTGCACTCCGGGGTCAGTCCATGCCGCCAAACGTGTTCCTTCAGAGTCAGAGAGACCTTGTCATCGTGGTCGATGATCAAATCAACTTCCAGCGCCGGACCCAGGTCTGATTCCACTATTCCGTGCGCCCGGGCCACGAACTCCCAGGCAGCAGATCCAGCGCGCCGTCCCAGCTTTGTCGAAAAATCCAGTTCCCCCTCGTTTTCGTGAAAATGCCGCCGTGGACGGAACAACCTGGCCAACCAACTTGCTTTTTTCCTGCGGTCGCATTCCCGCCAATCCTCGGTCATTACCTTGAGGCAACGATTCGCCCGTTCAGGGTGAAGGAATACTTTACGATGATTCCCGTGGGCGAACGGTTTGGCATCGCTTAATTTAATCATCGCGATTTGTCCCACACTGCCCTCTCATTCGCAACACTCATCCATCGATTTCAATTCCACAATCCCTCTGCGCCCTCCCCTTTTTCCAAACTAGTCATCCTGAAAATCTTCCCTCAAGACCAATCAAATTATTGAATCTGAAGTTCGGTCTTTTTGAGAGCTGATTCCCGATCCACCAAAAACTTCCCATGGTATCCTGAAACCTTGTAGTCCTTTAAGACCGACACCTCGAAATCAAGGGCCTGCCCAGCCTTAACCTTCTTCCTGATCGTCTTCACGGGATTTTTCACAACCACCAACAGCTCATGCCTCCCAGCCTCGGCATGAACCCGGAATACTCTCTCACCGCGATTCTTGGCCACCTTGTTGACCAAGAAAATTGCATTAATCAGGCTCAACCCATCGATTCGCGGCCATTTGATCTACCTCGATTATCTTCTTAATCTCCAGCCAAACATGTCCCCCATCCTCTTTAAAAAGCTCAATTTTGGAGCCATCTCGATATTTATCGGTAATTACACCATTGAGAGTTCGTTTGTTTTCCTGATCCGTCCAAGTTCTTGAGTATTTCTTCAACTGCCGCAACTCCGCCTCGCTGACGAAAGACTGCGAGATCATAAAAATGAACAGCGCGCATAACACTTGAAAGCCAGTCATTCCTCGCAGAAGTAAACCAAATTTCGGATATCATAATATTTGAGAATGGCAGCTTAAAGAGCACGATCAATTGGCTTAAGGCCACCATTCTCAAAAAATTTTCTTTTGCAGCACGAAATCCAATTTTAGCGTTGGGATATGTCCAGCGGAATTAGCGTCGTTTGCGAGCCCGAGATTGAAGATCTTGAAGGCTATTTTGAGGAATTGGCAGCAGTCTATGAAGAAATCGCAGGTCTCTTGAAGGACGAAGGCGTAGACATTCTACCCTACCTTTTTTGCCCAGATAGTGATCTTTCCGACGAAGAGGCAGACGCTGCCGGATACACCAAGGAAGACAAGGCGGCCATGAAGATAATCGTGACAGAGGATTTCCACGACGCTGATGAGGTTTATGACGACATCAACACCGCCGCCGACCTGGTCCGCGCGATGGACGACGACCTTTTCGAGAATGGCAAGAAGGCTCTCATCGATGATCTCGAAGGTCTCGCTGAAACTCTCGAGACTCCCGTCGAAGAAAAGGTCATGGTGCAACTTCTCCGTGGATAGAACGAATTGCTTAGAGAACCAAAAACAGAAGCCGGGCAGAAGAAATTCTACCCGGCTTTTCTTTTGAAGAATGAGTCGACGAACTAGAAACGGAATCCAATCGAGAGATCGTAAGCCGTCGTGTCCTCAGTCACAAATTGATCATTTAAGAGTGAGAAGTCCTCTCTCCAGAGATGCCTGACGCCCATCTGCGCGAAAAAACTTTGGCCGAACTTGGCGCGGAATCCCACGAACGCCTGCCCGACGAAATTGGTGTCTGAATCGATTGAAAAATCGAACCGGTCATCGAGGCTGACATATTCCAGACCAGCTCCACCTCCAGCATAGATAGAAATCGTGCTGTTTAACTTGGCCTCCAATTCATAATTCAGGGTAAAGTTGGCAAAACGAATATCTCCATTTTCCAGAAATATTCCTCCGCCAGGCCCCACAAACTCAAGGACAGCATCATCAGAGTGTCCCAGAAACTCGAAAAAGAAGCTATGGGCGAAGGCATCATCCTCATAGAACGTCCCTCTTAATTGCAGGGCGGCGTATGCTTCCCCGGGTTCTTCCATATATCCCCCGCCAAGCATGATTCCTCCGGTCATTCCGGCAAACTGAGCCTGGGAAGCCGAGGTAAGCCCAACGACTCCCAAAATTGTCATTAATGTTTTTTTCATATTTTTTTCAGAATTAGTTCAATGTTTTACGCTATACGAAGAGGGTTTTACTGAAACCGGTCGTGTCCCTCTGCCTCCATTGTATCTCCCACCTCCATAATATCCCCGGCCCCAATACCCCACGCCAACTCCCACCACGGGAACAACGGCTCTGCCGGCATTCGAAGGATCAACATCCACAGGCAGCAACTCCATATACCGATCACGATAAGCTCTGGAGGCATCCTTCACCGTATACACCCTGAACCCGGTCTGACTTACCGCATTAGGTATCAGCGCTCCTTTTTCAGCGTAAATTTTGGTATGGTCGACTCCCTTCGTGAAGCCCACTAGCGCGCCACCGGCTTCAACAAAATAGCGGGCTCTGGAGCTGAAATAAACTTCCAGCGTGCTTCCCTCGGGGACAAAAACATCACTCTCCATCACGGTTTTATTGATTGTCCTCCCCGGAGGCACCTCCAATTGGGCACCCACCGTCCTCGAACCGGAACAGCTCGCAAAAATGAAAGCAGTTCCGGCAAGGAGGAATAACCGTGAAACACGCACGTAGATTGAAACGGAGGAACCTGTTCTTTTATTCATGGGGAGCGCGAAAAGTCTCGGCCAACTCTCCCATGTCACTTGTTAGAGGCAAGCTAGAATCGCCGAAGGATCAGTGTAGTCATCAAATCGCAGGCCGGTTTCAATCCCTTTTCCAATTCCGACCAACTTCCAGCCAAGATTACTGGTTGCTTCGACATCCCAGGGAGCATTTCCAAAATAGACCACGTCAGAAAACGGGACCTGATGGGCCCGGGCGGCGCGATCCAAGGCATGCAGCATAATATGCTCCCGGACAACTGCATCGGAAGAACTCGCAAGAGGAAGGCCCGCCACTTCAAAACCAGCTGTCTCGAGCTTGTAGCGCGCGGACGCTTCGTGAGCCCCTGTGGCAAAAGCGACAGCATGATCCGGCGACTCCACCAGAAGGTTCACAAAATCGATGGCTCCCGGAAGAGCTTGAAAAAGCGATTTGGGTTGTTCCCGAAGTCCATTGACAAGGTGTTCGTGAAAAGCCTTGGTGAGGGCCCCACTCATTGGCCGGTCACAATAACGCTGGGAAATTTCCTGAGCCACACCGCTGTCGGTAACAAATTGGTATTGGGTCCAA
>JBDNAG010000095.1:0-20575 GCA_039768565.1 Akkermansiaceae bacterium
AGCGAACATCAATGATCTCCGGGAATTCCTCCAGGGAAAATGGAGGTGCGACTCGCTCGGGCAGTTCCATGCGATTTAGGATTTCACCTCGACGACAAGGCTAACCTCAACCGCGACGCCAAGAGGTAAAGAGGAGCAACCGACGGCAGTGCGGGAATGCTTTCCAATTTCGCCGAAAATCTCAACAAGAAGGTCAGAGGCTCCGTTTACGACCTGAGGGTGGTCGGTGAAATCGGGTGCGGCATTTACAAAGCCGGAAACGGAAATAACGCGGGCCACCTGATCGAGCGAACCGAGTTCAGACTTGATGACTGCGAGGCGGGTGATAACCGCGAGGCGGGCAGCCTTATTGGCGTCCTCGACATGGCATTCGGAAGGTACTTTGCCGAAATACTTCTCGTCGCCCATAATTGGGAGGCCTCCTGAAATGTGGAGGAGGTTTCCGGAGCGGCTGGCATTCAGATACGAGCCAAGCGGGTTTGCGACATCGGGGAGTTCAATGCCTAGGGAGGCCAGTTTTTCTTCAGGAGTCATCTGATTCTTCAGCGGTTGGGTTGGCTTTTGGCTTGGTGTATTCGTTTGTGAAAAGGGCCACAAATTTGAGTCCGTTGCGAGTAAGACTTGCCTTGCGGCCTGTCCCGGTGAGGCGGCCACGAGTGTAATATTCGTGCTTTGAGCGAGTGGTCCGCACGAAGGTGATGCTGGGCTTCGTGACTTCGCGGTGGCTGGGGACCACGGAAAGAGGAATGCCGGAATCGGTGAAAGAGATTTCCAGAGAAGGGCTGTCGACACTGTGGTCTCCCTTTTTGAGCCATGGGTAGCGCTTGGTGATTTCCAGTTCCTCTTTTCTGGGAATGGCCACTTTAAAATAGGGTGAGGCACTATCCAGAAACCCGGGCATCGTTACCTTGTTGCTGTCCTTGGTAGCTAAAAAGAGAGAGGCAACGTCAACTCCGATCAAATTGCGGCCGTCGTAGATTCCATGAGGTGTTTTCGCGCCAATCCAATCTGCAAAGTTCTCGGTTGAGAGCATGCAGAGTTCTAGGTGCAAGTGGGCCCGGGTTCGATTAATCCCGGCGCCGGTGTATCCCATGATTGCGATTGGAGACCCGCCGATCACCCTGTCGCCGATGGCGACATCAATTCGTGAGAGGTGGGCATAAAGGCTATAAAAGGGACCGCAGTCCCAGTTGTGTTTGATGACGAGATATTTTCCGTAGCTGCTTCCTCCGGCTCGATCATTAACGTGAACAATCTCGCCATCTGCAATCGACCGGATTTCATCGAGAGGGTTTCCACTGCGATCCCGTTTCGTGGGCTTGATATCAAGGCCTTCGTGAAACTTGGTGGCGATGGGACCCTCTTTTTCAGTGTCAACGACGGTGCGAACAAAGCCATACTGACCGGCGGTCCAGTGCTGGGAGGCTTGATCACCGGAGTATCTGAGGACGTACATGTAAAAGTCCTCGGGTTTACCATCGAAGATGGCTTGGTTATCGGTTGGGAGAACCAATTTAAGAGTTTCTGCGGCTTCGAGCGCGAGAGGAAGGAACAGGATAATCCCAAGCAATTTCATCATTAGTTGTTTCGGCGGCGGTTCCGTTCTTGTTGAGCTTCCTTTGCCGCTTTTTGAGCGGCCTTGCGCTGTTCTTCGTGACCCTTGAGTCGGACTTTCCACTCTTGGTTGGTCTCACCGGTGAATGGCATGGCATATTCGAAGCGAATAATTTCGACCTGCTTGATTCCACGCCATACGACTAGCTTCCCATCGTTAACGGGCTTGTCGATGAAGACAGCATCGACAGGACGCCCGTTGAGCATTGCGACAAGCCATTTGTCTTGATTTTGTGTGGTGATAGCCGCGATCCGACCGGCTGCGGGTTGGTTAAAAGAGAAAGTCGCACCGTAGGTGCCATCCTCGGTTATGAAGTGTTTCAAAGAGACAATTTCCTTGGAGAAGGTGACCGGGCTTTTGCGGAAGAAACGCTTCTTATTTCCCATGGGGATGGGGAAAACCATTTTTGGTCCATCTGTTTGCTCTCCCTGCAAGTGGAATGTAATACGATTCTTTTCAGGACGTTTTCCCATTGCAAAGGCGCCTGTGGGGGCAATTGCAAAGGCGAGGAGAGGGAAAATCAGGCGTCGATTCACGGAGTGTTTGATAAAGTGTTTGTGCAAAATGGGTTGGTCTTCTTTTCCCGGCCAATAATGGTCTGGGGACCGTGCCCGGGGAAAACTGCTGTTTCGTCAGGGAGAGAGTAAAGGTTTTGGCGTATGGAGTCGAGGAGTTGCTCGTGATTCCCTCCAGGAAGGTCGGTCCGGCCGATGCTCCCGTTAAACAAGGCATCCCCTGAAAACAGGAAGGATTCTGTAGCGAGATGAAATGAAATCGAATCAGGCGAATGGCCTGGAATATGGGCAATATCGAAGGTGTAGTCGCCAAGCTCGAGATTTGGGCCTTTTCCGATGATCTCGTCGACTTCGAAAGGGATGGCTTCGACCGGGAGGCCCATTTCCTGAAGACGTTTCTCCATAATGATTTCGGGCGCGTAGTCTTGAAATGCCACCACTTTGGCGCCGCTTGCCCTCAACTTCGCCGCATCCTCGATGTGATCGAGATGCTGGTGCGTGAGCAGGAGGTGCGTGGCTTTGAGAGAGCTTTGCTGGAGAAAATCGGCGATTTCGGCGGGAGCATCGATGACGATACAAGTGCCGTCATCTTTTGCGAGAATGTAGCCGTTGGTCTGAAAGACGCCACCGGTGTGGATCAGGAGGTTCATGAGCGTAGGGAGTCAATTGCGGGTGCGATGTCTTCGAATGGAATCGTGCTGCATGTGATTCCATTGCCAGGGCGATCGAGGAGCACGAAGGTTCTTTTTCCGCCGGAGAATTTTTTATCCCGCGAGAGCTTTTCCATGACGAGATCGGTGGAGACGTCGTCGCTGAGTTTGAGTGGAAGTTGGTAGTGAGTGAGGAGGTCGAGAACCCGTTTGCTGGCTTCAGGCGCGAGGCCGCCGTGTTTTTCAGAGAGCATGAGTGCGGCTCGGATTCCAAGTGAGATGGCTTCGCCATGGAGAAGGGTGCCATAAGGGACCGAGGCTTCGATGCCGTGTCCAATCGTATGGCCGAAGTTGAGGAGAGCGCGCGTTCCGGAGGTTTCCTGTTCATCTTCTTCGACCACGCGGGCCTTGATGGCCACGTTACGGGCGATCAATTCGGAAGGGACGCTTTGGTTCATGGGATCGAGTGCCTCGAGGTCGGCAAACATCGCTTCGTCACGAATGGCGGCATGCTTGATGACTTCGGCGAAGCCTTCCCGAAACTCACGGCCAGGGAGGGTAAGTAGAGTGTCGGGATCGGTGAGGACGAGCCGGGGTTGGTGAAAAGCTCCGATGAGATTCTTTCCTTCGGGGGCATTGACGCCGGTCTTTCCTCCAACTGCTGAATCAACTTGAGAAACGATGGTTGTTGGGATTTGGACGAAGGGAACACCGCGATAAAAGATGGAGGCTACAAAACCGGCAAGATCTCCGGTGACTCCACCGCCAAGAGCGATGACAAAGGAGGAGCGATTGTGTCCGGCTTTAATGAGTTCACGGCTCAGGGTCTCGACCACCGTCATCGATTTCGAGGCCTCACCAGCCGGGAAGATATGTGAGGAGAAATCGTATCCCATCTCCAGAAGCGAGGTTTTGACCTCTTCGAGGAAATGAGGAGCGACATTGCTGTCGGTGATAATTGCGGCCATTCCAGTGAGTCCGGCGGCTTGAATGCGCGAGCCGGTTTCAGCGAGCAGGCCGGGTGCGACGAGAATTTCGTAAGACCTGGAACCTAGATTGACGTGAACAGTGTTCATTGATGACGGGAGCGATGCCAGACGGAGGTGTCCGGTTTGAGCAGAATCTCGACGGGTAATTCCACGAGGTTTTGTTGGGAGACAAGGTGCTTGAGAAGAGCGAGCGAGGCAAGCGAATCGTAAAGAGCATCGTGCCAGGTTTTCTCGGGAGCGTGGTCGCTGAAATTGTTCAATCCCAGCGAGATGCAAAGATCTCCGAGCGAGTGGGACTTTTCATCAGGCCAGGCCGCTCGGGCGAGCTGGAGGGTGTCGACCCACGGGCCGAAGGCATGGCCGGGGAAGGCTCGCAGGAATCTCTTCTCGGTTCCGTGACCGTGGGCGACGATGGGGCCGCGTCCCAGTTGTCTTTTTAACACCGGCCAAAGGGATAGCAGGGAGGGCGCGTCATGGAGGTCGTTTGTGGTGATTCCGTGAACTTTTTGCGCGGCCCACGTAATGTCTTGATCGCAATGAAGGAAGGAGACGAAGGGATCGTGAATGTCATCGTTCGCCGACCAGGTCGCGAGCCCGATCTGGACCGGGGAATCGGTCTTCCCTATGGCGGTGCCAGCGGACTCGAAATCGATGGCAGTAAAAATGGCGTCGCGGATCTTGATGGGGGGAAGTAACCAAAAAGGTTCCGGTTGCCAAGACTATCGATGAATGCGGAGGGTTCTTGTCAAATTGCGACATGATTTTTCACTCTATTTTGAGAAGTTATCGTATAACTCCCGTAGAGTGATTGTGAAGATCGCTTGGCTTTCAATTTTATCGATGGGCTTTGTCGTGGCGGCAGAGGATAAGGTGGACTTTCAGCGGGATGTTCGGCCAATCCTCTCGGACAAGTGCTTTTTCTGCCATGGCTTTGATCCGGAGACCCGCGAGGCGGATCTTCGCCTGGATACACCCGAGGGGGCCTATGAGAATCTGGGTGGGTATTCCGCGGTGGTTCCGGGGAAGGTCAAGGAGTCGGAGCTCTATTTGCGGATCATCAGTAAAAAGAAGAAAGAGATGATGCCCCCTCCGGAGTCTCACAAAACGCTTTCTCCTGAAGAGATCGAAACGCTGAAGAAGTGGATTGAACAAGGTGCCGGGTATCAGGAGCACTGGGCCTATGAAGACATCAAGAAAGCCAATGCTCCGGAGGGAAAGGAAATCGATCATTTTGTGACCCAACAGTGGGACGATGCCGGAGTTCAGGGAAGCAAGTCGGCTTCCCGGGATGTTTTGTTGCGTCGACTTTCATGGGATCTGCGAGGCGTTCCACCATCGACCCAAGAACGGGAGGATTTTTTTAACGATCAGTCTCCGGACGCGTGGGGGAAGTTGGTTGATCGATTTCTGGCTGATCCGAAATACGGCGAACGCATGGCTGTTTGGTGGCTCGATCTAGTTCGTTATGCTGACACCATCGGCTATCACAGCGATAATGAAATGAAGGTTTCGCCTTATCGCGATTACGTCATTAACGCTTTTAACAAGAACAAACCCTTCACGGATTTTACGATCGAACAGTTGGCGGGTGATCTTCTTCCGGATGCGACTCTCGAGCAGAAAGTTGCCTCGGGCTACAACCGGCTTTTACAAACGACCGAAGAGGGTGGCGCCCAGGAAAAGGAATATCGCGCGATTTATGCCGCCGACCGAGTACGAAATGTCTCGGAGGTGTGGCTAGGTTCAACCTTGGGTTGTGCCCAGTGTCATGATCATAAATACGATCCATTTACGGCGCGCGACTTCTATTCAATGGCTGCGTTCTTCGATGATATCCGTGAGAACGGAATCGGAAAGCGTCGGCTGAATTTGTCGGTGCCAGCGCCCGGTGAGGAGGCTCGTATTGCCGAACTCAAGGCGGCTATCGAGAAGGGGAATGTTGAGAAGTTGATCAAGGACGATCCGGCATTCCGCGCGAAGCTTTCCGCCGGGATGAAGAAATGGTTGGCGGGAGCAGAACTGGGGCGCTCCGTTTGGCGCCCGGTGAAGTTTAGTGATTTTAAAACTCCGAAAGGCACGACACTCAAGGTTTTGGATGACGGAACAGTTTTGGAAGGCGGCAAGATCGCACCGACCGCAACATACTCCTTCAAGGTTGCTTCTCCCGGAAAGGTCTCGGCAATCAAGCTGGATGCCCTCACTCACGAAAGCTTTTCGGTGAAGAATGGTTTTTCGCGGGGAAACGGAAATTTTGTCCTCACCGAGGTTGAGATTAAGAAGGCGGGTAAAAAGCTGAAGATTACTTCGGCCCTAGCTGACGTCGAACAGGCCAATTATGCTGTTAAGGCTGCCTTCGATGGAAACCAGAAGACCGGTTGGGCCGTTGGCGCAAACATGCCCGAAGGACGGAAGGGGACCCGCCGTGCTGCCTTTATTCTTGAGAAGCCGGTAGAGCTTGAAGGAAACGACACCTTGGAGGTAGTCTTGCACTATCAATCTCCTCACGCTTCCCACAACATTGCCCGGTTTGGCTTGTCGGTGACAGCTGTAGATCATGCCGGTTTGGAAGACCCGCTCGGGCCTTCATTTGAAGTTGTCGAAGCCTTCACCGCTTCCACGCGGAGTGCGAAACAAAATGAGGTCTTGAAGGATTACTATCTTTCAATTGCTCCCGAGGTCATTGCCCAAAAAGCGAAGCTGCGCTCGCTTGGGGAAGAGTTAAAGAAAGCCGAAGGAGGTGTGCGCAAGATGTTGGTGTCCGAAGCGATGGAGAAACCCCGCATGACGCGTGTTTTATCACGTGGAAACTGGATGGATGAATCCGGTGAGGTGGTGCAACCTGCTGTGCCTGAGTTTTTGCAAAAGGAGATGTGGGAAGTGGAAGGCCGGGCCAATCGTCTGGATTTGGCAAAATGGATCTTGCACAAGGATAACCCGCTTACTGCTCGTTCGACAATGAACCGTGTTTGGCGTTTGTTCTTTGGCCGTGGAGTATCTCCGAATGTCACCGACCTTGGTGGCCAGGGGGAGATGCCGACCCATCCTGAGTTGCTCGACTGGCTGGCGTCCGACTTCCGGGATGGTGGTTGGGACATGAAGCGGATGGTAAAGAAAATCGTATCGAGCCAAGCCTACCTTCAACGATCCGAAGTGAGTTCGTTTTTGCGCGAGAAGGATCCGGCCAACAACCTGCTTGCCCGGCAGGGTCGTTGGCGGGTTGAGGCGGAATTCGTTCGCGACGGAGCGCTTGAAATTGCCGGGATTTTGAATGACGAAAAGCTGGGTGGTGAAAGTGTGAAGCCTTATCAGCCGGCAGGTTTTTGGCAGCACTTGAATTTCCCAAGGAAGGTCTGGAAAGCGAGTGAAGGCGGGGATCTCTATCGTCGTTCGGTATACACTTTCTTGTGCCGGACTTTTCCTCATCCCTCGATGGTTGCCTTCGATTCTCCAAGTCGTGAGGAATGCACCGCCGAGCGTTCGCGATCAAATATTCCCCAGCAAGCCCTGGCGATGTTGAACGATCCCATTTTTGTAGAAGCTTCGCGCGTTTTCGGATCTCGGATGGCTGAGCAGAAGGGGACGGTTTCGGATAAACTGGCTTGGGGGCTAACCGAGGCGTTCTCGCGGGAAGGGACCAAGGAGGAGTTGGATCTCTTGACGAAAGTCTATCAGGAGCAGTTGAAAAAGTTTGAAGACGACCCGGATGCAGCGACCGCATTCCTTTCCACGGGAAAGTGGCCATCGGCCAGAAGTGTTCCCGCCCACGAAGCGGCAGCTTGGGGACAGGTGGGTCGCGTGATTCTAAATGCTTACGAGACAACCTCACGATTCTAAACGCCATGATTGATACCACAAACAGACGAACCTTTTTGAATCAAGCCACGGTAGGCATCGGGGCGCTGGCCTTGCAGAAGCAACTCTTTGCCGAGGGTATTCCGGAAGAGATCAAAATGGCGGGGAATCCCAAAGCCAAGCGGGTGATTTTTCTCTGTATGGCGGGCGGGCCGTCCCACTTGGAAACTCTCGACTACAAGCCGACTCTTGCCAAGATGCATGGGGAAGCCATGCCGGAATCGATCACCAAGGGCCAGCCAATCGCCCAGCTTCAGGGCAAGGCCTTGAAGTGTCTCGGGCCACAGTGGGACTTTATTAAGCAGGGGCAGTCAGGGCAGGAGATTTCCTCACAGCTGCCCTTTATTGGGAAAATGGCAGACGATATCGCGATCGTCCGATCAATGACGACGAAGCAGATCAATCACGATCCGGCGCATACCTTCATGAATTCCGGAACCCAGATTTCCGGACGTCCCTGCATGGGGTCATGGATTCAATACGGCCTCGGCAGCGAGACTAAAGACCTTCCCGGGTTCGTTGTTCTAACTTCGGTCGGTGGAGGTCAAAGCCAGCCTATTGCATCCCGCCAGTGGCACAGTGGATTTTTACCGAGTAAATATCAGGGAGTTCACTTTCATTCCAAAGGTGATCCGGTTCTCTATGTCGGCAATCCCAAGGGAGTGGAACGTGGCGATCAACGTCAGATCATTGATGCCGTGAATGGTTTGAATTCAATCCGTAACGGTCTCGTCGACGATCCGGAAATTGCCACCAAGATTTCGCAATATGAAATGGCCTTTCGAATGCAGGCCAGTGTGCCGGAGTTGGTCGACTTAAAAGGGGAGTCGAAGGAGACGCTCGAAATGTATGGAGCGAAACCCGGTGACGGTTCGTTCGCGAGTAATTGTTTGCTGGCCCGGCGTCTGGCCGAACGAGGCGTGCGCTTCATTCAACTTTATCACCGCGGGTGGGATCACCATGGGGGAGTAAAGAATGGCGTGGCCGGCACTGCGAAGCTGGTGGATCGCGCGAGTTGGGCCTTGGTCCAGGACTTGAAGCAGCGCGGAATGCTTGAAGATACACTCGTAATCTGGGGCGGAGAATTTGGCCGGACTCCGATGTCACAAGGTGGCGGGAATAATCCGGGACGAGATCACCACATCAAGGGGTTTTCGCTCTGGATGGCCGGTGGTGGAATTAAAGGAGGGGTGACTCATGGAGCCACTGATGACTTTGGCTACAATGCCGTGAAGGATGTCGTCACGGTTCATGATCTTCATGCCACTATGCTGCATCAGCTCGGGATTGATCATCAGAAGTTTACCTATAAATTCCAGGGTCTGGATATGCGCCTCACCGGAGTTGAGCCCGGGGTGAAAGTGCTTAAAAATATCTTGAGTTAAGGGCCTTTCGTGAAAAATCAGGCGACTATTTCGCTCTGCTCTGAGATCTTTTGAAGACGGTAGTTCACTTTTTGCGGCGACCCTGTTTATGGTTTTCCCTCAGTTCGATGAAAAACGCCCTACTGCTTCTTCTGCTCTCGCTGTTTGTGCCATCGTTGCATGCCCGCGTCTTCACGAATACTACGGGGAAGAAAATCGAGGCGTTTTTGACCGAAGTTAAAGGCGCGAAGGTTAAGCTCGCGGTGAAGGGAGGTCAGTCTTACTGGGTTGAGTCGGCGACTCTCTCGAAGGCGGATCAGGTGTTCATCGAAGCTTGGGTTCGTGCAGGCGAGCGGGGAGGCAAGAAAGCGCAGGATGCCTTGAATCAACAAGATAGCCTGAAGGCCGAGGCGAATTGGGATCACCGTTGGCCGGATGCCGCAAAGATCGATCCTAATATTCTCATCAAGACGGTCACCGAAGATGCGGCCAAGCGCAAGTTCGTTTACCACAGTCCCAACTACGAATTCATCTCGGACGTAAAGTTGGCAAATCAGATCGTGAAGAAGTTCGCAATCATGTTCGAGACGACGCGTGAGTATTGCAGGGTTCTTCCGATCTCGACGATGAAGGCTCACGTTCCAGGGGCGCTCTTCCGGAACCGGATTTATCTCTTCGGCTCCTATTCGAATTATGTGCGCAACGGAGGTCCGCCTAACTCAGGGGGAGTTTATATGTCGCGTGGAAATTCCGGCGTCATTTTGGCTCCACTGACCAGCATGGGCGTGAAGCGAAAAGGGGATCGCTATGTTCACGACAACAACGGAAACAATGATGTCCTTCCTCATGAGCTTACCCACCAGTTGACCGATGTTCATTACTTTCAGCCGGGCGCGCTTGGTTGGTTTTCCGAAGGGTTGGCCGAGTATGTTTCCGCTACGCCTTATCAGACCGGCAAGTTTTTGGTGAACAATAACATCCATGCTATCAAGCGTGACGTCACTGGTTACAATCGTGCCAAGCGGCGAGGTCGAGGACTTGGTAGTAAGATCACCGCTCCCGACCTAAGGGCTTACATGCTACAATCATACGGGCAGTTTACCAAGAACGGGAACTTCAACTATGGTTTTGGCCTGCTCATGACCTACTATTTTTTCCATCTCGAGGAAGATCGCACCAGCATCACGGAATTTCTCAAGGCTCTGAAGTCGGGGAAGACCGGTGAGGCTGCCTTAAAGGAACTTCGTAACGGACGCTCCTGGGATGAGTTGGAGGAAGATATTGCCAAGGGTTGGAAGAGGGAGGGGATCACGATTACCTTCAGGTGATGAGGCGCTCAATGGTCCAGTAGATTCCAAAGGCCGCGATGACGGATGAGGCCACTAGTCGTGCTTTTTGGTAGTGGGTGCTTGTCCACCACCGAACCGTCACTAACCAGGCCAGTGCGAGCACTGAGATTTGTGCAAATTCCACTCCGAGGTTGGCAAGGATGAGAGATGAAAGGAGGCTGTGCTCATTTTGTAAAATTGCACCGAGACTGCCCGCAAAGCCCAGGCCGTGAATCAGCCCGAAGAAAAAGACAATGAAAAGTCGTTTGGTTTGGAGTTCCTTGCGAAAGATATTCTCAAGCGCGAGAGCGGCGATGCTGAGTGCAATCAGAGGTTCGATGAGAAACGCTCCGGGTAAGGTGGTGATGGAAATGATGCCGGAAACTGCGAGAGCGAGGCTCAGACTGTGCGCGATCGTGAACGACAGGGATTGGGCCAGGAGAGGGCGCCACTTTCGCACCATTAAAAAGAGGGCGAGGATTAAGAAGATGTGATCAAGTCCGTCCGGGATGACATGACGGAATCCCAGCCACAGGATGGCCAGTCGACCTCGATTGAGATTGAAGACTGCTTTGCTTTCGCCGGGGGCAATTACCTCGAAGTTGGTTTCGCCCCTAGCGTTGCGGGCGAGGATGAAGTTGGGTCGGACTTTTGAAGATACAGCGAGGTCGAGTTCTCCACCCTGCCATTCCGGGATTGTCCCTTCGAGGCGAATGATCAGGTAAGCCCCGCCGGTGGCGAGTTCAGGGAACTTGGGAGGTGTGGTTTCAAAGCCTGGGAAGGAGATGGAAAATGGAGTTGCCTTCCCATCGTGGTGAAAAGAGATCGCTTGTTTTAGGTAAGATTTCGCCCCTAGACGAAGATCTTGATGTTCGTCAGTGCTCATCTCCAACAACCAGGAGCGCTCCGGTTGTGGAGTGTTTGGATCGTCGCGGAGTTTCTTGAAAGCGTAGCTGGCGTCGAAGGTGACATCGATTTGCCATTCCGGTCCGGTCTCTTCGATTGAGAGATAGAACTGCTCGACGATGTGCGCGTTAGCCGTCGAAACTGCTGCTATCAAAATCAGGAAGCGACGAAGCAGGGATACGATCATTCCGGGTGGCCTTGTATACGCCTAGTTGCCGGGAAGGCCCGTTCGCAGAATTTGGCAATCGGTTTCAGCGGTGAGGGGTGTGCTGTTTCTCGGAAGGATGAGGAAGTCGCCGGTTTTGAAAATATCTCCGTTGTTGGAGCGAAGTTCACCTGATACGACGGTGATAATTGAGAACGAATCGTTTGAATTTGCGATTTTACCGGATTTCGAAACACGATGACGCTCGACCACAAAATACTTGCAAGAAGCCAGGGTGTCGCCATCCGGTTCATCCATTCGAGGTTCGAAATCATCAAAATTAATCGAAGTCATCGACTCCTCGACGTGCAGGTCTCTGGGCGTTCCGTCCAAGCCGACGCGGTTCCAATCGAAAACCCGGTAGGTGGTATCTGAGTTCTGTTGGATTTCGTAGATGAGAAAGCCAGCGCCAATGGCATGAAGTCGACCGGAGGGAATGAAAATAGATTCGCCTGCCTTCGGTCTGACTGCGTGGACTTGCTTTTCTACCGTTCCATCCAAGAGCGACTGTTCGAAGGATTCTCGCGTGCTGCCATTCTTCAGTCCGATGTAAAGTTTTGCTCCGGGATCGCAGTCGGCGATATACCACATCTCGGTTTTTGGGTCTCCT
The DNA here is from genome assembly GCA_039768565.1 of Akkermansiaceae bacterium. GTDB lineage: Bacteria > Verrucomicrobiota > Verrucomicrobiia > Verrucomicrobiales > Akkermansiaceae > SW10. The sequence continues at coordinate 12,035 of JBDNAG010000095.1, forward strand.
CCCAATTCACCCGCGATTTCCGCAGGCGGGTGGACTTGAATGGAAAGATCGTCACGAGCGTCGAGAATCTTGATCAAGAGAGGGAAGCGGTCTCCGGTGAGGCCTTTGCCAAAGATTTCTTCGCGGTGGTTTGTCCAGAGATCATGAAGTGATTTGCCGACGTGGACGCCTGACGAAACAATCGACTGCTCATTGGGTCGATCACTTATTTCCCATGATTCTCCATAGGGTTGATTGTCCGGAAGGTTTCGCTGATAAATCGTATCCAGCGAACGGCCACCCCAGACGCGGGTCATATAAATCGGCGAGAATGCAATCGGTTCCACTGCTAAAAACTGAGCAGATCGAACCATTCCGACAAGAAAACTGTGATTTGGGTAAATATTTAAGAAATCCAGACTATGCAGATCCCTTTAAGTTCCTTCTTGCCTGATTGGTCCTTCTTATGCGAAATTCGGCCTCACAGGGGAGTTGTCTTTCTCCATTTATGATCATGGCCAAGCAAAATAAGCCGAGAAAGCAGCACGCGGTGCTGAAAAAAGAGGGTGGCCAGGAATTGATTGGGATTGGGCTGATTATCGTTGGCTTGCTGCTTTTTTTCTCTCTTCTCAGATTTACGACGGTTGATTTTGCCGATTGGAAGTTCCTGGGCAGCTTCGCTCCGGAAGGGGTGGAGTCGCGTGATACCCAGAATTTAATTGGACCGGTGGGTGCTTTGATTGGCTTTGTCTTTATTGCGCTCTTTGGAGCTGCGGCCTACCTGCTTGCCGTTGGAACGATCTGGCTGGGCGTTGTGGTCGCTTGGTTTAAGAGCCGTCTGGGCCTTCACACACTTCTTGGATTTGGTTCGCTCATGTTTGCCAGTGCCGCCCTTTTCAGTGTACTTGGAATTTTCGGAAGCGTTCACTTTGGAAACTGGCCGGGTGGCGCGATTGGTGAGGGACTCGGGAACTTCGTCTTTAAAAATCTCCTCGGACCATGGGGATCGGCCATCATTCTTTTGGGTGCCTACCTTGCCAGCATGATTCTTCTGACCGGATGGCATCCGATTGCTTTTGCCCGCACCTCGGCCGCTGCCACCGTTGAATTTATTGGCGACTGGCGCGAAAAGCGAGCCGACCGATCGGTTGCAGTGGCTGCTCCGGCTGTGCCCGCCAAGAAGCGCACCAAGCGTAAGAAGTCCAAGCCAGCTGCCGAGCCGGTTCCCGAGCCGAAATCAGGCGTTGAGGAAGATGGTCAAGCCGTCCTGCCATTACGCCAGGTCCCCACTCCGCAAATCATCGATTCTTCCCAAAAGAAGGTGGCACCTCTTGCCGGAGCCCGTCCCTTTGAGCGTAAAAAGCCTTCCCACATCGGGCTGAGCACCGAGGGATTTGAGGACTACGAACTCCCCGGATTTGATCTCTTGGAATTTGACGAGGAGAATGACGTCGAACCGGAGGACTTTAGCGAAGAACTTCTTGCGACCCAGACCATGATCATTGAGACCTGCCGTGCCTTCGGGGTGGAGGTTACCGCCGGAGACATCACCCGTGGACCGACGATTACACGTTACGAAATCTATCCTGCCATTGGTCTTCGCGTTAGTCGCATCACGCAGCTGGAGGCCGATCTTGCCCGCGCCACTAAAGCGGAGCGTATCAACATTCTTGCGCCTATTCCTGGCAAGGACACGGTTGGCATCGAGATTGCCAACGATGACCGCGTCGCGGTTGCGCTTCGCGAGCTCCTTCAGGACGAATCCTTCCGCAGTTCCAAGCGCAAGATTCCTCTCGCGCTTGGTAAAGATGTTTATGGGAATACCGTGGTTGGGGATCTCGCTGCTATGCCTCACTGCCTCGTTGCCGGTGCCACCGGTGCGGGTAAGTCAGTTTGTATCAATTCCATCATTACTAGTATTCTTTACAAGTTTGGGCCGGATGAACTTCGTTTCATTATGATCGACCCGAAGGTCGTGGAGATGCAGGTTTACGCCAAGCTCCCACATCTCGTGGTTCCAGTTGTAACCGATCCGAAGCGCGTGGTCGGGGCCTTGAACTGGTGCGTCAATGAGATGGAGCGCCGCTATAAGGTATTTGCGAAACTCGGAGTGAGAAACTTCGACAGCTTCAACAGCCGGGTCCGTCCCGAGGAGGAAATCCTCACGCCGGAAGAGCAGGAGGATGTTGAGTCCATCGTGGATGAAGAGGCGATTGAGTCCATGGCCAAAGCTTTCGAGGATGGCGACATTGGTCCTATTGCATCTGAGGATGACGAGGTCCATGAAGACGATCTCGAAGTCCCGGATCGATTCCCTTACATCGTGGTTATCATTGACGAGCTTGCCGATCTCATGCAGACCGCTCCGGCGGATGTTGAGGGCGCGATTGCCCGGATTGCCCAAAAAGCTCGTGCTGCCGGGATTCACCTCATCGTGGCGACTCAAACTCCGCGAGCAGATGTTGTCACTGGTATCATTAAGGCGAACATTCCAAGCCGTATTGCCTTCCAGGTTTCATCTTCACTGGACAGCCGTGTCATCCTTGATAACAAGGGCGCCGAGAAGTTGGTTGGTAAAGGGGACATGCTCTTCCTACCTCCAGGTTCTGCCAAGTTGGAACGTGCCCAGGGTGCCTTTGTTTCGGATGAAGAGGTCGAGCAAATCGTCAACTTCTGTGCCAACCAGACCGAGCAGCGGTTTGAGGAAAGCATTCAGAAAGTCATCGAGAGCGGCGGCTCCGGTGGTGATGGTGGCGAAGATGAAGTGTCGGATGCCGATGAGGAAACTCTCGAGCGCTGCATGGAGGTCCTCCGTGCCGAAGGCAAGGCTAGTACCTCGTTGCTGCAACGTCGCCTACGTCTCGGATACACCCGAGCGGCTCGCATGATCGATATTCTCGAGGCTCGCGGAATCGTGGGTCCCGGAGACGGAGCCAAGCCCCGTGAGGTCCTCATCCCCGGCGCAGGTGGAGTCCCCGAATAAAGGCGCGCGGACAGTCGTAATGTCCTCACTCATGAATGACCTCTACGATCACATCCCGCTGGCCCGCGCGATGAAGATAGAGGTCGATTCTATTTCCGATACTACGATCACTCTCAGTGCTCCGATCGCTCCGAACGATTAATCATCGTGAGACCGTCTTTAGCGGAAGTGCCTTGGAGCTTTTTATTCTTTCGGCGTGGTCCTTCATCCATTGCCGTTTGCGCAATCATCCCGGGGTCAAGCCACGCATCGTTATTCAGAAGAACTCCATGGATTATCTTAAGTCGGTCCTTGGCGAGTTTAAGGCCACCTGCACTCTCGGCTCCGAAAGAGACTGGGCATTCCCTCTGAAATCACTCTCCCGGAAAAAAATTGGCCGTCTCCGGCTCCCCAGCCAACTCGGTTGTGACGGGGAATTGGGCGGTCCCTTTGAGGGGGGCTTTCGTAGTCTCGGATTTGGTGGAGGCTCCTTAATCCCTCACTTGCCGATGCAGAACAGGTGCTCTTCGCCTCGGAGAAACCACTGTCCGTCGGTGATGACGGGGGAGGCCCAAAGCGGTTCTCCTAGCTCCATCTTCGCGACTTCCTGAAATTCCTTCCCCGGTTTCACAACTGTGATCAAGCCTTTCTCGGAGCCGAAAACGACATGGTTCCGCAGCACGACGAGCGAGGCTGAGTGTTCGCGCCCGAGCTTCTGTTTCCAAAGCAATTCGCCTTCGTGTGCCTTCCAGCATGTAGCGGTTCCTGAGTCGGAAACCGCGAGGTAGTAGCCGTTCATTACCACCGGGCTTGGCACGTAGGAAGGGTTCTTACGAGTGTGCCAAGCGACGTGTGTTTCGGTAACGTTACCACTGCCGGTGGGATCGATCGCCATCATGTGCTTCGTGGGAAACCCGCACGTCATGTAGAGATATTTTTCATCGTAAACGAGCGAGGCTACGAACTGGTCGGTGGGGCCGTCGATCACCCAGTGTTGCTTGCCGGTGTCGGGATCATAGGAAGCGACACTTTTGCTCCCCGAGAGAATGAGTTGGTTCCGACCGCCGATTGTTCGGAGAAGGGGCGTGCAGTAGCTCCTCGTCTTGTTCGGGCGGGGAGTTTTCCAAATCTCTTTTCCGGCCTTTTTGTCCAGTGCCACGATGTAGGCATTGCCATCGTGATCCCCGTTGATGATCACCTTGTCCTTCCAGAGAACAGGGCTGGAGCAATATCCATGCACACTCGAAAAGATGCCGGGTCGTTTTTCCCACAGCTTCTTTCCTTTGAAATTGTAAGCTGCGATAAACATCTCCTCCTTGTCGAGGAAGCTCACGAAAATCGACTCGCCGTCCGTCACCGGAGTGCTCGAAGCCCGGCTGTTTTTACGGTGAATCTTCTCGATGGGTGATTCGAGCACGTTCTTTTTCCAAACGGTTTTGCCGCTCTTGAGGTCAAGGCGCATCAGAATCCGCTCTCCGGATTCCTCGTCGGCCGAAACCAAAAAGAGGGCATCCCCCCAAATGACCGGTGAAGCGTGTCCCTTGCCGGGAATCTTGACCTTCCACTTCACGTCCTTATCGACCGACCACTCCAGCGGGGCCTTGGTGTCTGAAGCCACGCCGTCTCCGGTTGGCCCGCGCCATCCCGGCCATTCGCCCGCGAAGCTGTTCACAACAAGGCCCAAGAGCAAAAGTCCGTTCTTCATCAACATGTTTCTTCTCCCTACGTCGCAAAGCGAAAGTTCGTTTCAATCCTGGTCTCAATAGCCCGGAGCCTAGAGCGGGCGTTTGAAATAATAGACGGTCTTGATCGTTGTTCCTTCTTCCTGAAAGTTGAGCACGTTCAACATTTCCCAGCCCTCTTCTCCGAGTTTATTGATATTTCGTGCGAGTTCCGTGTTCCCGAACTTCTTACGGGCATCGTGCGAAAGAGCGAGATGCTGCCACTTTTTGGCTTCAGCCTTCGCAGTGGCTGGATTTTCGGCAACTTGATTCTGGGCTTGGGCGGGTAGGAAAACGAGTCCCAGAGTGATGGCGATGATGATGACTGTGGCGATGGTCAATTTTGAGTTCATGAGCTTGAAGAGGTTAGGGGAACTTGACGGAGGATCGAGCAGAATCCTCGAGCTCTGGCAGAAGAAGGGCAAGATTCGGGGTTGGATGAGCGTAATTTTGACCGATAGTCTCTCGAAATAGTTTCTGATGCTCCACCGCTACCTTCTTGCCCTCGTCTTTTCCCTTCCCACTCTCAGCGCGAAGGTCAGTTTTAATGACGAAATTCGCCCTTTGCTATCCAATCGTTGCTACCGGTGCCACGGTCCGGATGAAGAGGATCGCAAAGCCAAGCTTCGTCTCGACACCCGCGAGGGGGCGATGAAGGAGCACAACAGCTTTTCAGCTGTTGTGCCCGGCAATATTGAGGACAGCGAGCTCATCTTTCGCATCATCACCGACGACGAGGACGAAATGATGCCGCCTCCGGGAAAAGGCGAGCGATTCACCAAGGAACAAATCGACCTCTTTAAGCGCTGGATCGAAGAGGGAGCCGAATACGAGGTCCACTGGTCTTACACAAAGCCCGAGCGCGCCGAGGTTCCCAATGTGGATGAGAGCACCATGAAGGTTCGCTCTCCCATCGATGCCTTCATCCTCGACCGCCTCAAAAAAGAAGGCCTCTCTCCCCGCAAGGAAGCCGACCGCCATACTTTGATTCGTCGCGTTTCCCTCGATCTCACCGGACTTCCTCCGACCAAGGAGGAAGTGGAGATCTTCCTCGCTGATAAGAGCGCCGATGCCTACGAAAAGCTTGTCGACCGTCTCCTCGCCAAGCCGGTCTTTGGTGAACACTGGGCGCGCATGTGGTTGGACCTCGCCCGCTATGCCGACTCGGCTGGTTATGCCGACGACCCCGGCCGCACCATTTGGGCCTACCGCGATTGGGTGATTCGCGCCTTCAATGCCAACATGCCTTTCGATCAATTCACCCTTGAGCAAATCGCCGGTGACTTGCTTCCCGATCCGACACAGGACCAGCTGATTGCCACCGCCTTTCACCGAAATACCAAGACCAACAATGAAGGCGGAACAAGCGATGAGGAATTCCGCAACGCCGCCGTCGTCGACCGCGTCAACACCACCATGGCGACCTGGATGGGAACGACCGCTGCCTGCGCGCAGTGTCACACTCACAAGTATGACCCCATTACGCATGCCGAGTATTTCTCAATGTTCGCCATCTTCAATCAATCGGAAGATGCCGACCGCAGGAACGAGGCTCCGATCCTCAATGTGTTCGTTGAAAGCGAGAAGCGCGTAAAACTCGAAGCAGAGATCGCGGCCCTGGAAAAAGCGGCTCTTGTTCCTGATACTACCGATCTGGCCGAGTTGGCGAAGTGGGAGGCTGACCTGAAATCGAAGCTGACCAAGTGGCAGGTGCTGGAGCCGACTAAAATGGCTGCCACCTCGGGCGCGACCTTCACGCCCGGTCGCGACAAGTCGGTGCTGGTCAGCGGTAAGGCGGCTAAGACCGATCGCTACTCGATCTCGGCTCGCAGCGATTTAAAAAAGATCACTGCTCTTAAAATCGAGACTCTTGCTTACGATGAACTCGACGGCGGGGGCCCAGGCCGGAAGGAGAATTTTGTGCTCAACGAGGTCGCACTGTCGAGCGGCGGCAATTCGAACAGCAAACGCGGCCGCTTCGTGCGTATCGAACTTCCCGGCAACGGCAGGATCCTTCACGTGGCCGAGGTGCAGGCATTCGATGCCGCGGGCGTCAACATCGCGCTCAAAGGGAAAGCGAAGCAAAGCACTACCGGTTTCGGCGGCGACGCGCGCCTGGCCATCGATGGCAACACTAATGGCATTTTCACGGCCAAAAGTACCACCCACACCAACGATGGCGACAAGGCGCCGTATTGGGAGGTCGATCTCGGTGCCGAATACGACTTATCGCGGCTCGCCGTATGGAACCGCATCGATAATAAGCTGCAGGGCCGGCTCGACGGCTTTAAACTCTGCGTGCTCGACGCCAAACGCGTTCCGGTCTGGGAGCAAACCTTTGCCAAAGCTCCGAAGCGCGAACAGGCGGTGGCGCTCGACGGTGCGCAGCGCGGAAGTTTCGCCGGCGCCTCGGCCACCTACGAGCAGGAGAAGTTTAGTGCCCTTTCAGCGATCGATGGCAGCCCGGACAGCCAGTCGGGTTGGGCAGTCGGCGGAGCGACCGGCAAAGATCACCATGCGGTGTTTCGCCTCGCCAAGCCGCTGCCTGGAGGTGCGTTGAAGATCGGGCTGGCGCAGATGTATCGCGATCACGCGATCGGCCGCTTCCGCGTTTCTGTCACCGACGCTGCCGAACCCGCGCCCGCAGTGCCGCACGCGATTGCAGCCATCCTATCGGTGCCTGCCGCGAAGCGCGACGCAGATGCCACGGCGGCCCTGTTCGCCCACTACGTTAAAGTAAACCCCGCCGCTCTGCGATCACGCGATAAGATCGCAGCCTTGAAGAAACAGGTCGCCGCTCTCAAGCCCGGCACTACGGTTCCGGTGATGCGCGAATTGCCCAAAGCGAAACATCGCAAGACCCACATCCAACTCCGTGGCAGCTACCTCAGCCTCGGGGAAGAGGTCGGTCCCGGAGTTCCCAAGGTCTTCGGCCTGCTTCCTGGGGGGATGGCCCCTGATCGCCTCGCGATGGCGAAGTGGCTGGTGGATCGCGAAAATCCGCTCACCGCGCGCGTCGTCGCCAATCGTTTTTGGGAAAACCTCTTTGGCGTCGGTATCGTCCTCACCAGCGAGGAATTTGGATCCCAGGGCGAGCGACCTTCCCATCCCGAACTCCTCGATTGGCTCGCTATTGAATTCATGGACGGGGGATGGGATGTGAAGAAATTCCTCCGCCTCCTTGTGACCTCATCAGCCTATCGACAGAACTCCCACGTCACCGACGCCATGGCGACCCGCGATCCCGATAACCGCCTCGTCGCCCGTGGTCCGCGCGTTCGTCTTTCTGCCGAAATGATCCGTGATCAGGCCCTCGCGGTTTCCGGGTTACTCAGTTCCAAGATGTTCGGTGCTCCCGTTCGTCCGCCGCAGCCCAATTTGGGACTCAAGGCCGCCTTCGGCGGGGGGACTGATTGGAAGACGAGCACGGGCGAGGATAAGTTCCGTCGTGGCCTTTACACCAGCTGGCGTCGCTCCAGTCCTTATCCTTCCATGGCCACCTTTGGGGCGCCCAATCGCGAAGTCTGCACGGTAAGACGCGGCACCACCAATACGCCGCTGCAAGCTCTCGTGACTTTGAATGATCCCGTTTACATAGAAGCAGCCCAGGCTCTCGCCCGCCGCATGGCAGTCGGGGAGGGAGCTGTCGCCGCGAAGATAGCGCATGGCTTCCAGCTTTGCCTTTCGCGTCCCCCCAGGGACGTTGAGATTGCCCGCCTTGTCGCTTTGTACGACTCCACCCGTACTAAATACGCTGCCGATACCGGGCTCGCCGAGCAGATGGCCACCAATCCCATCGGTCCCGTTCCCGAGGGCGGTGATGTTGTCGAACTCGCCACCCTCACCGTCGTTGCCAATATTCTTCTCAATCTTGATGAG
>JBDNAG010000096.1:0-2637 GCA_039768565.1 Akkermansiaceae bacterium
CAAATCCCCCGCCAAGCGCCAGGCCGCAGCCGAGGGGCTTCGACTCTTTGGCGACAACGAAACGATCAAGCTCTTCCTCAAGCTCTCCAAGGAATCTCCCAACGAAGCCACCCGCGCCATCGCGGTCAAGGAACTGGCCAAAATCGCCCCCGATCGGGCCGCCACCGGAGCTGTCGCCCTCCTGCAAAAGGACACCGAAGGCAAGGATCCCTATGACCTGTTCTCCAGCTTCCTCCAAAGCGCCCGGGCCTCGACCTCGCTCACCAAAGCCCTTAAGGACAAAACCCTCCCCACCAAAATCGCGACTCTTGGACTCCAGCGTGCCGGCACCTCCGGACGCCCGCCCAAAGACCTCATGGCAGCCCTTCAAGTCGCCGGGAAACTCAAGCCAATGTCACAAAAACTCTCCACAGCCGACATGGCGAAGCTTCTCGATCGCGTGAGCAAGGAAGGCGATCCTCATCGCGGCGAAACCATCTATCGTCGCACCGATATCCAGTGCACTGCTTGCCACGCTATCGGGGGAATCGGCAGCCCGATTGGCCCCGACCTCCTCAGCATCGGAGCCAGCGCCCCGGTCGACTACCTCATCACCTCGCTCCTCGATCCAAACGACAAGATCAAGGAAGGATATCACACCACCCTCGTGACCGAGAAGAATGGCAATGCCCACACCGGCGGCTTGGTCAGCGAGGGTGACACCGAGGTTGTTCTCCGGGACTACGCCGGGAAAATGAATCACATTGCCCGGGCCGATATTAAAGACATCACCATCAGCCCGGTTTCCATGATGCCCCCCGGCCTCACCGCCGGACTTCGCGAAGATGAATTCATCGACTTAGTACGATTCCTCTCCGAGTTAGGAAAAGATGGCGACTTTAAAGTCAGCGCCAAGCCCATTATCCGCGACTGGAAGGTTCTCCAACCCCACCCCCGCACCGTCGATGGCATGGGCCACTACGGAACGGCCGTTTTCGCCGAACGATTCGAGGGCTACCAATGGCAAGCTTATGGCAGCAAAGTGAGTGGCGAACTTGTCCCATCCGAGCTCCCAAAAGTGAAAGGCCGCGGACGCAACACATGGGGGGTGGCCCGCTTCAGCATCACTCAAAAAGGAAAAGTAAAACTCAAGATCAACGACTCCACCTTGCTCGACCTCTTCGCCGGAGGCAAGGCGATCGACCTTCCCGAAAAAGGCCCCGCCATCATCGAGCTCACCGGCAACGACGACCCTCAACACTTCACCCTCGCCGTAAACTCAGCCTACCGAGAAGCTCCGGTATTACTCGAATGGGTCAACGAATAACCTCATGACCGGAATTTCCAGCCTCCCTGCCGCGTTCGTCAAAGTGAAACTGATCTTGGATATGAAGGGATATGCCTCATCAACTCAAGGTCTGGAAATATGGCGCTAAAGACCTTTAATCCTGGTAGCAACTTCGCGGGCTCGGGATAAACCGTTTTGTCATCAACAATCTCGAAGCAACCAGAGAAGTATCAGCCCCCCTTCGCTGCCAAATTTTAACTGGGGGAGAATCAATGAAGGAGGCGGCCGTGCACCGACTGCTTTTCAAAGAAGTAGTCTTTCTCTTCTTTAGGAAGAGGGGCGCAGACGACTTTAAAAAAAGACTGCCACGGGTCACCGGGGCAGTCTTTTACCAAATGTCTTCTTGTCTTACAGTTCAACCACCCGGTAAAAAAGTTTCCCTCCATTTTTGCTCACCGACAAAGTCTTAGTAGGCCCATCGGCTATGATGCCTCTGGTGAGTTCCTCCCAGCTATTCCCTTCCAACGAATCACTTGTCTGGATGGCATACTCGAAAGAGGCCTTCGAACTCCAGGTCAGAGAGAATGTCCCGTCACCATTGTCGACAATCGAGCTGATTTCGGGAGGCCCGCCAGGAGCAACGCCGCCGTTGTCGACGTTGATCGAATTGAGCGACATCGTGCCTGATCCGTCCTGATATTTCACTGAAGCATAGATGACCCGGAAACCCTTTGAAAATTCTCCTCCGGGAGTGAGATCAATGCCTGCATTGGCGTAGGTTCCGAAGGCGAGCTCGGTGGCACCATCCATCCAAGTATACCCGGTATCACTAAGAACAAGCGAGAATTCGCGATCATCAGCTTGCCAGTTCCAGTCCGTGATCGCGAAGCCCCCCAGAACCGGCGCGTTCTCGTTTTTCGGCTTCGTATCATTCGCGTAATGGAACTCACCACTCACCCCGGTTGTGTTCGCGTTACTCATATTGGCGATATCCATCCAGAGACCACCCGAGGTATTTTGGTAGTGCTGAAGAGTATAGGTTTCAGTTTCAAAGGGGCTCACGATTCCCATTACCAGTCGATTGCCTCTCTGTTCGTCATTGACGCTGTTAGCACTAACGGTTGCCTTGCCCAGATTCCAAGTAATCGTGGTCGTTGATCCAGCAGGGGGGATGGGAAACACCTTTTGGGTATCTAGTTCTCCGTGCGCCCAGTCTCCACCACCCTCAGTATCCCATGTCACAATCCCGGTATCTATGGAATTCCCAATCGGACCACTTTCAATCCAGGTTTCCGGATCGATAAAATTCGAGGAAAAGTCATCGCTTAAGTTTTCGAGACTGAGCTCGGGAGCCGGCTTGACATTGACCG
>JBDNAG010000097.1:0-21749 GCA_039768565.1 Akkermansiaceae bacterium
AGCGCCCTTTCGCTCTTCGGACAACGCTGGACCCCCGATTAAAGCACTGTGGATTTACCCCCCCGAGCGTTGGCATGTCAGACCAAGCGTGAAAGCGACATCATGAGTCCGGGAATAGACCAGCGTTCCACAGCTGGAAGCACAACTACCTGATTCCCATCATTTAAGAGTTAGCTATCCACCTAACCCACAGTTCCAATCATAAAAGTAGGTATCTGAAATCGGAATTCGACGTAAACCCCGTCGTGCGTCATGATCATTACAACCATGAAATTCATCGCTCTTCTCATCTTTCTTCCCGTCAGCCTAATCGCCAAGAAAGATCGCCTCATCCTCGTCGGTGCCTCCTATGGCAAAAATATCCTCGCAATCTGCGAACCCGACGGAACCGTAGTTTGGAAACATAAAACCGGCGGACCCAAGCGTGGCCACACCGGGCACCACGACCTCCAGCTTCTTCCAAACGGCAATATTCTTTTCCATGACTCTTGGTCCATCACTTCAGAGATTACACTTGATAAAGAAATCACTTGGAAGCACGACTCAAAAGGGGCCAACGTTCACGCTTTCCAACGCCTGAAAAATGGTGATACAATGATCGCTGAAAGCGGAATCGGCCGGATCGTCCACCTTGGTAAGAACCATAAAATAGTCAAGGAGGTCCCCCTTCCAAAAAACGGTCGCCACCAGACCCGCATGCTCGAAATCCTTCCCAACGGCCACTACCTTTCCTGTGCCGAGGATCCTGGTGTTGTCACCGAATACGATCCCTCGGGAAAAATCGTCTGGGAATACCCCACCAAGACCCGCGTCTTCGGAGCCATTCGGCTCACAAACGGAAACACTCTCATCGCCTCTGGCAGCGGTAATTCCATTCTCGAAGTCTCTCCCGACAAAAAGGTCGTCTGGGAAATAAAAAAGAAAATCTCCGGCACGGAAATCGAGCTAGCCTGGACCACAGACCTTCAGGAACTTCCCAATGGCAATATCGTCATCGGCAACTGCCACGCCGGAAACAAAAACCCTCAGATCATCGAGCTTGATAAAGATCGCAAGGTCGTTTGGACCTTCGATGAATTTGACCTCGTCGGCAACGGCCTCGCCTGCTGGGAAATCCTCGATGCCAGACAGACCGCCCTCGTACGGGCTCATCTCAAAAAGAGTAATAATGAATAGTGGGAGCTATTGAGAGAGATCAGTCTTATCGCACACATTACGACGAGAATTGCTATCCAATATTTTCAGCCCGTCGTTTGCGATAATCCCGCAACTGCGAATAGACCTTCATTCGTTGCGTCCTCGCTTCGCGACCCTCGGGAAACAGACGATCCATAAGTCTCTCGCAACCAACTCCGACCAAACCGCCAACTACCATTTCTCGCAGCGCGCCAAATACAAAAAAGGTAAAGAGTGCCGACAAACACCCCAAACCAAGCTCAGAAAAAAGGATTACTTTTTGCTGCCACTTCGCTGTCGAATACTCCTTGTCAGTCACGATTTCAGCGATTTTAAAATGTGGAGGAAGTGGGTTTTCGATTATTGAATCAATGATTATTAATCCCTCGCTTCTCTAAAAGGGAAATCAATGCGATTAAACTCTGCCGCCCATATTGGCAAAACTCGATACTTATGTGACTTGCCATTACCCTTTGAGGATCATCGAGATCAACCAAGTCATGCGCCCGGCGGGGAAACGTGCTACAGCCCGACATTGTTTGGTTTAGAGAAATTCGTTATCATCTCGAGGAAATCGACCAGACTCCCGGAGATGCCAAAGTTTTCCTAAGCATCAGAATTTCAGGCCATGCTTACCCGGTAGCGGGATCCTTCGAGAGGGCGCGTAGCGACGGAGCTTGGTGTATTAAAATCAATAAGGATCAAACTGAATTCTCACCCCACTTTGATGATAAGAGATTCGAGCCGGCTGCCGTCGAGGTCCCAAAACTGGTCGATGAGCTTTTTCGGTAGCCACGCCCTTTTCCCTGAAAAATTAATTCAGAATGAGCCTACCAGAGCAAAACTCATTGATTGTTCTTTCTCGATAAAGGAGCATGTTTTTCACAATGTGTGCCAACGCGCTTTGGAAATACCCGGCTTCTTTTTTGGGCGCTGTTTGGGTTGGGCTCCTAACCATTCCTTGCGCGCTTGATGCGACTCCAATTATTTCTGAATTTCTAGCGAGCAATCGATCTTCCACTGAAGACGAGGACAACGATTCGAGCGATTGGATTGAGATTCATAATCCTGAATCCACCGGAGCAAACCTCACTGGTTACTCCTTAAGCGATGATCCGCAATTCCCTCAAAAATGGACTTTTCCCGCAGGGACCTTCCTGCCGGCAAATACCCGGATCATCGTCTTTGCCTCGGGGAAAAACCGTTTAACTCCCAACCGGCTTCATACCAATTTTTCCCTCGCCGCTTCCGGCGGATCTCTGACTTTGACCGATGCCACCGGACAAATTATTTCAAAATTTACAGACTACCCGAAACAACGAAGTGATATTTCCTATGGAATTGGGAACGATAGTTTAGAGGGCTTCTTTAATCCTCCCACTCCACGGGTGTCGAATGGAATCACTCTGACCGGGTTTGTGGCCGACACGGTTTTCACACGGAAAAGGGGCTTTTACGAAGGCTTCTTTGTCACCGGGATTTCGACCGCGACTCCTAATGCCTCCATTCGCTACACCTTGAATGGATCGAAGCCCACCCTACAAAATGGCATTCTCTATGATGAACCGTTTCTAATTGCGTCCAGCATGGTAGTGCGGGCGATCGCTTACAAGGAAGGGATGGTTCCGACAAACGTCGATGCACAATCCTATCTCTTCACCGGTGACATCATCAATCAACCGGAAATGAACCCGGAAATTGCCAACTCTTTCACATATCGAAACGAACTTCGCGAAGCCCTGAAAGAGCTTCCCGTGGTCTCGCTCTCCTTTGAGGAAAGCACCATTCTTGGTCCCACTGGAATCTATGAAAATCCGGAAGACAAAGGCCGGGGAAGCGAACGCGAGATTCACTTCGAATACTTTGACCCGAAAAACCCAGGGGATTCAATTCATGAGCCGGCTGGACTGCGGATTCACGGGGGAAACTCGCGTCAGCATCCGAAAAAGCCTCTCCGAATCTACTTTCGCGATGACTACGGCGACTCCAGGTTGGAGCACGATGTATTTCCGGGGTCGCCGGTGAAGTCTTTCAAAACCCTTCTTCTCCGCGGAGGAGGCCATGATGCCTGGACCTTTGACAGCAGGTGGCGCGAAGCCAGCTTCATTCGGAATCAGTTCTTGCACCAGGTGCAGAGAAACATGGGACAAACTTCTCCCTTTGGACGTCATGTGAATGTTTTTCTCAACGGAAAATACTGGGGACTCTATGAGCTGCAGGAGTTTCCCCACGAGCACTACAATGCTGATCATCATGGTGGCGATCCGGATGATTGGGATGTTGTAAAACACGGCCAGGAAGTAGAGGCCGGTAGCCGAGCGGCATGGGACGCCCTAATCGAGTTGGCAGAAAACGGGATCAACTCTTCAGAAAAATACGCAGCCATTCAGGAATACCTCGATCTCGAAAATTTTGCCGATGCTATCATCCAGCGAATTTGGGCCAGCGATGAAGATTGGCTCTCCCCATACTTCCTCAATGGTCAGGATGTCTCGACCTTTCCCGACGACAAAAACTGGTATGTTGGGCGCCAAAGCCGCAATGGAACGACGAAATTCTATTTTTATAACTGGGACGCCGAGATGTCGATGGGGATCCCTTTTTCCGGATTACGGACATTCGAAAACGATTTTAGTCGTATCAATAATGCGCAATCACCGGGAGTTATCTATGATGCTTTGCGTCGATATCCCGAATTCCAGTTGTTTTTTGCAGACCGCCTTAGAAAGCATTGCTTCTTTCGAGGAGCTCTCACCCCCGACCCTCTGAGAGAAACGTGGGATCGCTACTCGGATACTGTACGGAGTCCCGTTGTCGCTGAATCAGCCCGCTGGGGCATACAAGCCTGGCTCGAGCCAGACCGGCTTTTTTCTTTCACACGGGATGATGAATGGCTGCCTGCTGTGACCTGGGTGCGCGACCAATTCATACCAAACCGAACCACGGAAATCCTAGATCATTTTCGTCAAGTAAATCTCTATCCGGGAATTGAAGCGCCACTGATCCTACCTTTCGAATCAAGCTCAACAGCCCCCATTGAAGTTACGATGGACTCGGGAACCAATGGCTCAACAATCTACTTTACCAAAGACGGAAGCGACCCTCGCATCCCCGGCCTCACTTCTACAACTTTGCTGATTGGAGAAAATTCCAATGTAAAGGTCATTATTCCCGATACTTCCATCAACAACGAGATTGGCTTTTCATGGCGGTCCGTCAATCCACCTACCAACATTGCAAACTGGATTTCAGGAGTCAATGGAGTCGGCTACGAACGCAGCGCACGTGGTACTTACCGCCCCTTCATTTCCACCACGGTCGATGAAATGTGGAACTCAAACGCCTCGGTTTATCTGCGTTACGAGTTTGAGATTCCCGATCAAGAAACCCTTGAATCTCTAAACTCACTGGTTTTACAAATGCGCTATGATGATGGTTTTGCTGCCTATCTTAATGGCTCTCTGGTCTCTTGGGCTAACTATGGCACCTCGGCGTGGAATTCTATTTCTTCACTCCCGACGACTGACAGTGAGGCCGTCGTTTTTGAAGATTTCGATCTCACCCCCCAACTAGTTCAGCTGCAAGTTGGGACCAACGTCCTTGCGATTCACGGGCAGAACGCTTCGGCTCGAAGCAGCGACTTCCTTATCGAAGTCGCACTGGTCTCAAGTAACGCTACACCATCGGAGCTTTCTGCTTCGGCCCTAGAGTATGCCGGATCTTTCGAAATCGACACGACTACCCTGATTAAGTCCCGCACGCTGTCCAGCACCGGACAATGGTCTGCTCTCACCGAGTCCTACTACTCCATAGCCAATCCTGCGAACTCCGAAAACCTTCTCGTTACCGAAATTCATTATCACCCGGCAGATGCCTCAACTGCTGAAGAGCTCATAGTCTCAGCGAATAAGGACGACTATGAATTTCTTGAACTCCTTAACACCTCGGAAAGTGAAATTGATATGAGCCACTATCAATTTTCCCGTGGACTACGATTTACTTTCCCTCAAGGGAGCACCATTTCCCCGGGAACACACAAAATTATTGTCAGCAATCGCGCCGCCTTCCTCGCAAGATACGGAACCGGAAGCGAAGCGATCATTCTCGGTGAATTTGAACGCGACTCGAATCTCTCCAATGGAGGGGAAACTCTGGAACTGCAGGACACCGAAGGAACAGTCGTTTTCTCATTTCGATACAATGACAAGGATCCGTGGCCAACAGCTCCCGATGGTGAAGGGCCCAGCTTGAGCCTTATCAGCTCAAAGACTCTTTCAAGTGAACTCGGCGAGGCCGAAAGATGGCAGATTTCGGATATGCCCAACGGAACTCCCGGATTTGGAACTGAACTTACCTTCAACCAATGGGCCCAGAAAAAATACGGCAATTCAACCGAAGCCGGAACAGGCCCCGAAGACATTGCCGAAGGAACATTGGAATCAAATCTGATCCTTTACGCTCAAGGAGCTGATTTGACGAACCCGTTTATCAGGGAAGCCTCTTTCACGATCGTGGAAGAGGTGCCCTTCGCAACTTTCACGTATCAGGTGCGGTCCAATCTCACTGATGCCGCCGTCGTGGCAGAAGTCAGCGACGACCTAATGAACTGGCATCGCGACACCACCATCATCGAGAGCAACCCGCAACCCAATGGGGTCACCCTCATTACCGTGCGCGCTGTCTCTCCAGTCACATCCGCAGCCAAAAAATACTTTCGACTTTCAGTGATGATGAATCCGTAATCCCCGAGACATGATCCGCACCCTCCTGACGATTCTCCCCTGCCTCAGCCTGCTCCATGGTGAGGTGAAAGGGCCAAACGTTCTTTTCATCGCGGTCGACGATCTTGCAGCGTCTCTCGGATGTTACGGCGATCTCATTGCAAAAACACCCCACATTGACCGCCTTGCGGCGCGTGGAGTGCGTTTTGATCGGGCCTATAATCAAATCCCTCTATGTAATCCCAGCCGGGCTTCCCTGATGACGGGGCTGCGCCCTGACCAGATCAAGGTCTATGATCTGGATCGCCACTTCCGGGACGAGGTCCCCGATGTCACCACCCTGTCGCAACACTTTCTCAACAACGGATACACCACGTCCCGCGTTGGAAAAATTTATCACTACAACGTCCCGGCAAGCATTGGGACAGATGGCTTTGATGATGCCCCTTCCTGGCAAAAAACGATTAATCCCAAAGGCCGGGACAAGACCGACGAAGCTCTCGTATTTAATGCCGAACCACATCGAAAAATTTCCGGTGCGCTCAGTTGGCTCGCGGCTGACGGTAGTGATGAAGAACAAACCGATGGCATGATTGCCACCGAGGCGATCAAATTGATGGAGGAGCACAAAGACGAACCATTCTTCATCGCTGCGGGATTTTTCCGGCCACACACCCCGTATGTTGCCCCAAAGAAATATTTTGACCTCTATCCTCTCGAAGACATGTGCCTGCCCTTTGCACCTGACAACGACCGGACCGACATTCCGACTGCTGCCTTTGCTCACAATAATCCCGTTCCAAATTACAGCCTCGAAGAACAAACCTGCCTCAAGGCGTTGCGGGCCTACTACGCCTGCGTCTCCTTCGTAGACGCGCAAGTTGGGCGGATGTTAAATTCACTTGATGAGCTCGAGCTCACCAAAAACACCATTGTGGTTTTTTGGAGTGATCATGGTTACCACCTCGGAGAGCATCAAGGGATCTGGCAAAAGCGCACACTGTTCGAAGAAGGCGCACGCGCACCTCTCATCATCTATGACCCACGCTCCCAGGGAAACGGACAAAGCTCCGCCCGAATTGTTGAGTTTGTCGACCTCTACCCCACTTTGATCGAGCTCTCTAATTTGCCGAATCCCAAGACACAAAGTCTGGCGGGCCGTAGCCTCGCGCCTCTACTTGAAGATCCCTTGGCAGACTGGAACGGTGAAGCGATCACCCAGATCCTCAGACCTGCAGATAGCCGCCTCGATAAAATGACGATGGGCTGCAGCATTCGAACCACTAGGTGGCGCTACACCGAATGGGCAGAGGGAA
Organism: Akkermansiaceae bacterium; assembly: GCA_039768565.1. Taxonomy (GTDB): domain Bacteria; phylum Verrucomicrobiota; class Verrucomicrobiia; order Verrucomicrobiales; family Akkermansiaceae; genus SW10. The sequence continues at coordinate 7,214 of JBDNAG010000097.1, forward strand.
AAGCCGGGCAGGAACTCTACGATCACGCCAGCGACCCCAATGAATTCCGTAACTTGGCCAAAAACCCAAGTCCTGAAATTAAGAAGCAGATCAAACGTCTCCGGAAAAAATTACGAGCCAAAGCCAGCGGCAAGATTCCAACCACGCCAGTCAACCCGCCACGACTCTAATTAATCGGTCTCTCCCCAATCGTCTCTTTACTTAATCGACAAGTGTTGAAAACTCTTCAAGGCCATGAGAAGGAAAATGAAATCTTCGCTAATTCGGATTTTCCCGATTTTAGGAACTCTGGCTGCCGGCGATCTATTTGCAGAAATCCAAGTATACGCTAAAGCTGGCGATCCAGCCCCTTCCACGCAGAAGATTTTTTATTTTTCCAGACAGAATAACTCCCATCACCGCCCGGCTTCTTTTCTCTCCTCTGTTCGTCAGGAATTTGGAGAACGAGGAATTCAATTCACCACTTCGACTGATCGTAACGATCTCAACCTCGACAATCTAAATCAATACGACGGCACCTTCTTCTTTGGGAATCATGATGCTTTTACCGCCGCGCAAACCGCAGCCCTCGAAACCTATCTTCAAGACGGAGGTGGTATGGTCGGGATGCACGTCATCGCCTACGTTGCCCGAAGTAACGCGACACTAGCTCGGATACTTGGCGGAGCATTTCTCGGGCATCATTCCATTTCTTCTTTTACTGCCCAACTCATCCAGGACCCAAATAGCCTGCCGCAAAACCTAGCGAACCATCCCAACTATCCCTTCGAAGGGGATGAAACTTATGCGTTCAATCCAAACCATCCCATCCTGGATGGACTCGTAGCCTACACCAGTCCGGACGAGCCCTACCTTCATCAAAGTATGAATCCGGATATTACACTTCTTAGTTATCGCGAAGATCACGGAGGGTGGGATGAGCCATACACCTGGATTCGGCACGAGGGAAACGGGCGCGTTTTTTATCATGCCAACGGACACGACTCCCGGACCTGGTCACAACCCAATTTCCGGGAATTAATGATCCGTGGCATCTCTTGGGCATCTAAAACGCCCCAGCAAAGCTATACCGAATTCATTCCACCTGTTATTTCTACTTCAGGGGCCATGCAATATCTGGCAATGGTCCAAACCGATAGCAGAACCCCGTTAGCTTTGCATGGTGACAATTTCCAAACCGCCATGTCGGGCCTTCAACTTCCTGGTAGTGATGAGACTTTATCTTATTTGGTCTCGTCATCTACTGCGCATGCCATTCTGGGTAACGACAAGGTAGTCTTAGCTCCAAAAGCACTTTCTGGCAGTGATGAACTCGCATGTCTCCTCATCGGGCACCAGCAATACCCCTCGGTGGTTGCCATGGAAAACGGACCGGCAGACTCACTTGAATCTGGTTTCACTTTTTCGCCCAACCAGACATTTCCCTTTGTCACAGATTTTCACGACTCTGTTGTCTTTTCTGCTTCCATCGAAGATTCAGCCGGAGGAAATCAAAAACGAGTTGTCGCTCTTCACAATGGTGAATCACTCCTTTCCATCCTCACTGAAGGAGATCCTCTAGGATCCGAAAATTTTCCAATCGTTGGGTCTATTGCAAACCAGACCATGATTTGTTCCGGCACAACAGATCTAGCAATGATCGCCGAAATTTCGACAGAAGAGGGACTACCTCAAGAGGTCATTCTGACCGGCACTCCAGAAAATCTTAGCCCTCATATTTCCGCCGATCAAATCTATGAAGGCTTACCGCAGGGATCGATCATTTCAGATTTTATTGCGCCAGTTTCTCTTCAGAAAGATCAGCTGACTTTCAGTGGGCGCTTGACCGGAGAATCCGTGGATCAATCCAATGATCAATTTGTTGCAACAATTTCGCAAGATGGAGACCTTGATCTAATTATCCGGGAAAATGATCTCATCGAAGGGCTCAACCTATCGCTCACTCTGGACTTGCTCCCACCAGTTCCTCGGGACAACGATCATTTGTTGTTGGGATTCCTCGGAGACGATCTGACGCTGATTTCATCAAAATTAGGAAGGTCTCCAGTCGTTCTAGTCCGGGAAAACCAATCCCTCGTGGTCAATGGGCAGAATTATTTGATTACCAGGTTGGACTCCGGCTCCTTGATTGGTACGGGCAACCAAGCAGTGATACTGGCGACACTCAAAGAAGCCGATAGCACGATTGAAGTCTCAGTACTTCTTCAGATTGGGTCAGGAACAATTCGACCACTCGTCATTGAAGGTCATCAAATTGACCATGCAGACGAGCCATTCACTATTTCCGAAATGTCCTGTCATCCATCCAGTCCTCATGGAAGTGGGCTAAGTAACAATGAACTTCGACTCCAAGCCTCTTCTTCAGAAGGAGCCAGTGCCATCATCGGCATCTCGAATATCGATGACCTCGATCAGGACGGGCTGTCAGATACCCTCGAGAGTGCTTTTGGAAATTCCATCCTGGAAAATAATCCTTCCCTGCCACCAGGCTACCCCAAGATGGCCTTTGATGAAACCGGACACGTTCATCTTACTTTCTGGGAACCTATTGCAGCTGGACCGGGTCTTGAATACAGGATCGAAACGAGCAACGACATGAAGGTCTGGCGCACCATTTCTCTGGAAGTCGTACCATCATCCGATCAGACAAATCTCCCGGAAAACTACCGCAGGATGATGGCAGGCATCCAAAACGAGGATGGCCCCCGTTTTTACCGCTTCGCTTTTTAGAGTGGAGTCAACGTTCGTCGATTCTCTCTTTCATCTCTTTCCCTGATGTAGACAGATTAACGACGTCATCATCTGTCCAAAGGATTCCATCTTTTCCCGCAGCACGAACTTCAATAACATCCTCAGCCAATGGATGAATCGCATAAGGAATACCCAAGCGGTCGGTAAGTTCCCCGCGTTCATTTATTCTTGGATGTTGTGGTGGAATTGGAGCAATGCGGTGAGGATTGTTTCCCGTCATCACCTCAACGAAATCCCGGTTATCTCCGATCGGTTTCCGGTAATCACTTTTTACGAAGGAGAGATAGTCCTGAAATGCCAGTTGAAGCAGATCCAGCTCCTCTCGAATCGACAAATCACTCTGACCAAATTTTTGCGCAAAAGGCGCATCAGCCAGAACAGTGATTTGGCTTTTAACTTTCTGATCAGGAAGGGCCTCTTCCTTAGTTTCCAAAGGTCTCGACTCCAAGGAATCATCGCGTCTCAAAAACCAAATCAAACATGCTGAAAGAACAACAAGACAAGCAACAACCACTTTCATCCCACTAACCAAGATTCATGAATCCAAGCGGCTGCTCCGGCCGGGCCAGATCATAGAAACGATTCAAGTTCGGAAAAACCAGAGGCAGCTGTTGCCGTGACACCCCGAACCAGCACGCCAATTCAGCGAAGTATTCATCAACAGAGGTCGTAGGGATCAATCGCCCTCTCCCAACATCGAGCGGGCTATCCTCATAAAGATCAGGATATTCACCATAAATTTTCCCACCGTTCACAGCTCCGCCCATGATCATCTGATGACCTCCCCATCCATGATCGCTGCCCTGGCCATTCGAGGTCAAGGAACGCCCGAAATCAGAGGCGGTAAACGTCGTCACCTGATTCGACAATCCATTTTCCTTCAAAGCTGTTTGAAAATCACCAAGGGCATCGTCAAGCTGTTCAAGCAACAGACGATGGGGCTCAAGCAGGCTCGTGTGTAAATCCCAACCACCCAACTCCACAAAAAAAGTTTGGCGGCGGACACCTAAATCCTCTCTTGCCTGAATGGTTTTCAAAACCATTTCCAGCTGTTTGCCCAACGAACCGCCACTAATCTGAATTTCTTCCTGATCATCGGATCCTACAGCCTCTGAAAACATTTTGTTTCTTTCCAAGGCATCCTTCTTTCGGCCCACAAAAATCTTCTGCAAGAGATTTTCATACTCCAATTCGAGCTGGCTCGTCACGGCGGTTCTTCCATGTGCCCAATTGGCCTTATCCCAATCTACCAATCCCTTACTCCCATCGGTTCCAATCACATAAGGAAGAACCCCAGGCGATGTCTGGAGAAGATTCACACCAGCCACCGAGATCGCGGAAGCAAAGCTGCCAGGCTGATTCAAGTCCCGCACCAGCGCGGAAAGCCTCCCAAGCCAGCCACTTGTCGACGATCGATCCGGAAGCGAAGTATGCCACTGCTTCTGTTGGTCCGAGTGGGAGAAAAGTCCATCAGGCAACAACTGGGGTGAAAGCTCATATGTCTCTTTTGTAACAGGTTGCTGGAGCGTTCCCACATTTGTTACAAAAGCCAAATTTCCGCTATCATAGCTATCGCGAACCTTGTGAAGCTCAGGATGCAAACCAAGTTCTTTTTGACCGGGCGCGGTGTAGGAAAAAGGGAGAAGGGTCTGACGTGAAAGCGACAAGTTACGCCGGATTTCCGCATACTCCAGATGTTCACTGGAGCCCTTGGGAACCAACATATTAAAAGAATCATGTCCCCCTGCAAGAAACACACATACCAGCGCCCGGTAGTCATCTCCCGGCGGGAGTTCGTCTGCAGCAAGCGTCCCCAAAAGACCAAGGTTCAGAATACTCCCCAAAGCAGCGCTACCGGCAACGGCAGCACAACTTGTTTCACCGAGAAATTCCCGTCTGGTATATCCATTATTGTCCCTATCATTTGCTCTCATAGTCATCGCAAAATTACATACTCGGGAGAAGTCATGACCAGATAGATCGCTGTCCACAGCTTCTTTTCGTCGGTCAAGCCTTCACTATTGATCATATCCAGAATGATCTGCCTTGTTTCCTGCTTCAAAGTTCCATGGGAAAAAACCAAATCTAACCTGTCAACCAGGCTTTCAGGTTGATCCACGAGAGCAAACTCTTCTGTGAAATCATGCGCCCTCGTCAAATCTGGAAAATTTGGGGAGTAAGCGAATCCAAGCTCAATATCCTTTCTCAACAAATTGGGCCAACTCACAGCACGAAGGGGTGTCAAAATCTCGAACTCTGGAGCAAAGAAATCTTCCTCCACCAGCGCATCTGCAGGTTCATAATCTGGAAGATAAAAATTAAAAACGGTTGGCGACATCAGTGGTCCCTGTCCCATGGAGTCGAGATGCCTGTCAGTTAGAATATAGAAAACGTCATTCTCATTTTGTGAAGAAAATGCCCGGGACAAGTGAGCATAAGTAACATATGGCTCTCTCATTTTCCCATACCTTCTACCACTACTGATAGAGCCACTTCTCGCTTCGGGGTCTAACAAAACCGCTCTGATAACGGCGCTCAAATCGCCCCTGATACCTTCTCCATTGTCTCCGAATGAACGGGCAACCCTGCGAATGTAGGCTGGCGAAGGATTACTGGTTACGAATCTTTGAATCAGTAATCGCCCAATAAAAGGACCTGTACTGGGATGATTCACTAAATTCTCAATCGCAAGTCGAACATCGTCAGCAGATTTATTGCCGGCTGGGATATATCCCCCATTCACGAGAAACTTTTCTCCCCTGTCGTGATGAGTATCCCAAATTGTCATCGGGAGATCAGGTCGATTTTTATAAGCATAAAAGCTACTCGTATCGCCCCAGTTAAATCCGGTCATCACCTTGGCCAACTCCGTGATATGAAAGTTTGAATAGGTTGGAATAGGCCTCCTGGTGTAATCCAATTTTCGCGAGCCATCCTCATTCAATTCCCACAAACCAATTGAAAATAGCTGCATCAATTCCCGTGCATAATTTTCGTCGGGAAAAACTCCCAATTCGGGAATCTCACTCTGATTTCTCAGGTGTCCCAGATAGGTTCCCATTCCGACGCTATAGGTAATGTCCTCCAACAAATCAGCATAGTTTCCAAACGCCCGATTTTGAAGAATATCATAGTAGGCCCCTGCAGCCTCGGGACTTCCTCGCACGACATCCGAGCCTTGTCCTGAAACAACCAGTATCTGGCTCAGCGCAAAAGCCATTCTTTGGCGCAGTTGATCCGGCCCTTTAGCCGTCGCCCGCCACCACGCCCGGTGAAATAACTGATGATTTCTTCTGGCACCACCCAAGACCTCCTCCTCCATGGCATCCGTGATCAAGGTCGTGGGCATCGCAATTTGCTCATCTATCCATCCCGCATATGATTGTCCGGAAAAATCAAGATTCTGAATTTGGTGATAAGTTGGGCCAAAAGTCGCTTGGTTCAAAAATCTGGAAACATCATTGATCGACCGCTGGTTCCCTTCAAAAACAACCGCATCTTTCAAAGAGAGATCAGACCCGTTCATATGCTGATCAACCGCCCAAAGAAGATCAGAACTTTGACTTCCATTACTCACCGGATCCCGGTCGCTCAATCCGAGCTGGCCTTCTTCCCATGATGTTAATCCATCCCGATCCTCATCGATCGCCTGCCTAACCCGAAAAAATCGATGGGGGTAGAATTCCAGATCCACGAATAGTTCAATGATAAGTGATCCGTCCCCATTCGATCGAACCGACGTCTCTCTTCTCCATACAGTCCCCGGATCAAGGCTGGAGGCTGATTCAACGTAATATCTTACGCCCGGAACAGCCTGAACGTCAAAAACAAGCAGAGTATCATCCTCCTCGAACCGATAACTGTTGAGACCAAAATAAGAATTTGGATCGTAAGGATTGGAACCAATTTCACTCTCAAATTGGTTACTTAGTCCATCTCCATCAGTATCAGCGTCAGCTGCCAGATCATAAGCCTTATAAGCCTCAGCCCAAAGATCACTGAGCCCATCATTATTCAAATCAAATTGAGCAAACAAACTCGGACTCAAGCAGATAGTGCTACATACAAAGCCAAGACGACCCAATATTTTGGTAACCGAGACGGTCTTACATGTACGATTGTTGATCATCAAAGTCACAGAGTATATACACGAAAGCGGTCCCCTTGGGAACCGCTTTTCACTTTTTAAAACAATCTATCGAATGCTACTTAGCCTCCGGCTACAGAGATCACGTCACACACCGCTGCGATCTCTTTCTCTGCTAAATACGGATTCATTGGCAAACTCAAACCACGTTCCGCTACATATTCAGTCACTGGAAATTGTCCCTTTCTATAGCCAAGATCAGCAAAGACCGGCTGCAGGTGAAGAGGAACTGCGTAGTAGCTCACCGAAGGAATTCCAGCCTCCTTTAAGGAAATGGCAAGCGCATCGCGCTCCGATGACAAAATAGTATATTGAGCAAACACTGACGTGTTTGCGCTTCCCACCGTGGGAAGCTTCACCGAAGAATTCCTGATTCCCCTCTCATAAGCTTCGGCAACCTTTTGTCTTTTCACGATTTCATCATCAAAGATCTCAATTTTTTCGAGAAGGATCGCAGCCTGTATCGTGTCCAGCCGGCCATTAATTCCCAAGATAGGGTGATGGTGACGTGCGGTTTGCCCATGCACACGAATATGACGCATCCTGTCAACCAGTTCTTCATCATCGGTAAAAAGGGCACCACCATCTCCATAACAGCCCAAAGGCTTGGAAGGGAAAAATGAAGTCGATCCAACTGTTGAGAGTCCACAGGATTTTTCTCCATGATGAGTAGCTCCAAAGGATTGGGCTGCATCTTCGATGACCGGAAGATTTCCATTACGAGAGGCAATTTCATTGATGGCTGTCATGTTAGCAGTTTGCCCAAAAATCCCCACCGGCATGATTGCCTTGGTCTTTTCCGTAATTGCCGATTCCAATTTCGAAACATCCATATTCCATGTCGTTTCGTCGATATCCACAAACACCGGAGTCGCACCAATCAAGGAAATCATTTCGGCAGTCGAAATCCATGTGAACGGCACCGTAATCACTTCGTCTCCTGGGCCAATTCCCAACGCCATCATGGCAATCAGCAAGGTATCAGTGCCACTTGAAGCTCCAATACAGTGCTTTACCCCTACATAATCAGCCAGCCGATCCTCCAATTCATTTAACTCCGGCCCCATGACATAACGTCCATGATTTAAAACATCTTGAATACGTTGATCAATCTTCGCTTTGATGCGAGCTTGCTGAGATTTTAGATCGATAAATTCCATTATAATTTAAAGGTGTGGTCCAAACCGTGCAAAATCTTCTTACAACGAGCCTTCAAGTATCGTTCTTATCCGCTTCGCAGCTTCGCCATCACCATACGGATTTTTGAGTTGGCTACGCCGCTCGTATTCACAGGAACTTTCGAGAAGCACACTGGCTGCTAATCGGATCTTCTGAGGATCAGTCCCAATCAATTCGCAAGTACCGGCCTCGACTCCTTCCGGGCGCTCTGTGGTATCTCGCATCACCAAAACCGGTTTCCCGAGACTCGGAGCTTCTTCCTGAACTCCACCGGAATCGCTTAGGGCAAAGTAGCAACGGTTCATTAACCAGACAAAGTCCTCATAACCAGCAGGCTCCACCAACGCAATCCGCTCGTGGTTTCCGAGCTGCTTCATGACAGGCTTCCGTACCGCCGGATTCAAATGAACCGGATAAAGGATTCCCACATCTGGGTGATCTTCAACCAACTGCCTGAGCGCCCGGCAAATATCATCGAAGCCTCCACCATGGGATTCGCGACGATGTGCGGTCACAAGGATCCAACGCTTGCCCTCTTGCTCCAAGAAGTTTTCGCAAAACGATGCCGGGATCTTGAGACGTTCTGCCACTGCTGCCGTTCGATTCTCTTCAGCGTTCACTTTATTGCTCATCCACAAAAGTGAATCGATCACGGTATTTCCGGTCACATGACAACCAGCCTTGGAGATTTTTTCCTGCAAAAGATTTCCCTTGCTCACTTCAGTCGGAAGAAAATGCCACCGGCAAAGTGGCGAAACAAGGCGGCGGTTCATCTCTTCAGGCCATGGAGATTGCATATCGTATGTCCGAAGCCCAGCTTCAACGTGCCCAACCGGGATGTTTTGGTAAAAAGCGGCCATTGCCGACGCAAGCACACTCGTGGTGTCACCTTGCACTAAAACCGCATCCGGTCGTGTCTCCTCAAGATAGGAGCCGACTGCTTGCAGAACACGCGCGGTCAAACCCGTGAGATCTTGGCCAGGTTGCATCAATTCCAGATCATGATCAGGTTCTAAACCGAATGCGCCAAACGCTTGTGCCAACATCTCGCGGTGCTGACCTGTCGATAAGAACACGGGCTCCAATATATTCGACTGTTTTAATTCCATGTAGACCGAGGACATCTTGATGACCTCTGGCCGCGTACCGGCAACGACAACTACTTTTTTCTTCTCAATCATTAAGTGTTACTTGCGCTTCTTAAGTTCTTTAAAAAATTCCTCGACTTGGGAAACGATCACTTCCCAACTGTATTCGGTCTGAACTCTCTCAAACCCGGCCTTCCCCATTTTTTCCGCCTCCTCCGGGTGGTCAAGAAACCACGTCAGTTTTTCTGCAAGTTCAACAGGACTTTGTTCAACCATCACCCCATCGACTCCATCACGGATGGTAAGGAAGGGAATTTTGCAAGAAATCACGGGCTTTTTCAGCGCCCACGCTTCAATATAGACCCCACCGATTCCCTCCTGCCGGGAAGGGAGGGCAAAGATATTTGCGGCATCAAGAGCCGCCACCTTGATCGGATCAAAGGCATCTATTCTGGGAATATCGACAATCCGCGGATCGTTGATTTTGTCAAAAACCTCCTTCGTTCCCGGATAGTGGGGGCCAATAAACACGAAGCTCGTCTCGGGGTGTTTTTCCCACACCTTCGGAGCAGCCTCAATGAGGGTATCAAAGCCCTTGTATTCCAGCTTCTGTCCTAGAAAGAGCACCATCTTCTCCTTGATGCCATAATCCTTGCGGAAAGCCTCGGTGTCCCACTCATCTGCAAGTAAGGGGCCGACCCCAATCAAGAGAATGTTCTTCGGCTTCACTCCCAAGCGAATCATTTCGTCGCGCTCGGCAGGCGTAAAAACCACCACACCATCCGCGGCCCTTAGGAGCCGGAAGAAGTTCCGCATCACCACCTGCCCGAATTTGCTCTGCATGCGGGGGCTATAATTCGGACAAATGACGAAGGGCACTCCTCGCTTTTTTGCAACGTGATAGGAGGCCCAGGAAAAATGCTCCCGCCCGATACGGATATTCATCACAACATCCGGCTTCACGTCTGCTTGCATCATCTTGCCCGCAAAGTATCGGCTGATTAAGGGATAGCCCAATTCTGGCAAAGGGAGACAGAAGGGCAACAAAGGCGCCATCCAGGCCCTCGCCAAGGCACTCGGCTGATAACGATGGACCGTGATCGGGCCCGCTTCATAAACATCGTCACCCCAGGGAGCCTTCAACGTCGAATCGATCAGGTAGCGATTCCGATGATCCTTCCATTGACCACATCCCGTGACTTCATGCCCGCGTTCAGCCAGCATTTTTCCAATGGTATACCAATGAAGCTGAGCCCCCCCCATACTGGGATAAAAAGCCGTGGATGTTTGAAAGATATTCATGTTAATTCGGATTTTTGGCCGTTTAATAGAGCTTCATAGAGATCTAGCATTTGAGCTCCCACTGCATCCCACGAGTAATATTTGAGCGCACGCTCACGTGACTTTATGCCCATCTGAATTCCCCTTTCGGGGGCTTCTACCAAAGAAGCCATCCCATCAGCAAGATGAGACACAAGGTCCTCGAAATTTTCTCCGGAAACCTTAATGCCACAGTCCTCAGTGACCATTTCTCGAGGTCCCCCGTTATCAATCACGATAGGCGCAACCTCCCTCATCATCGCCTCCTGCAGAGCCATTCCCGTTGTTTCCCGGAGGCTCGTAAAAATAAAGGCATGACTGCGATCCCAAATCGTATTCATCTCATCCAAGGTCACCCACCCAAGGAATTCGAAGGCATTTTCAAGCTCCAGGCTATCGATCAACTTCCGATAGAATTTCTCCAAAGGACCACTCCCGGAAATCACCACTTTTACCTTCCGGTAAACATCCGGTGAATCGCTCTTAAGGTGGGCAACAGCCCGAATTAATATTTCAAGCCCCTTGTGATCCACAAAACGGCCCGACCAATGAAAAACGATAGGGCCGTCCAGCGCTGGACAGGGTCTTGCCGCCATAATTGGAGTCCCGATCTGTAAACCTGTGACGGCCTTATCGCGGATCGCCTGGGGCATGACCTTCTGATTCGCCCCATTCGCCATCACAAGTAAATCCGCCTTCCAAGCCGTCAAAAGCCCCACCGGATTAAAGCGGAAAAATTTTACCGCCACAGTCCGAATCGACTCCATAATCCGGCTTCTCATCACCGGGCTCGCCGCTTTTGGAACTGTCTGCAACCCGCCAATGGGGCCTATGACCGACTTCACACCAAGGAAGGGTACAAACGACCCACGGGTCAGGCTCATAAAGCTGACATGGTGGGCGATGTCGACTCCCAAATCGTCGACAAGAGAGCGGCACTTCACCCAACAAGCCAGTTGCCAAAACATGTAGTAGATGTTCATCCCCAGAGTGCTCTCCTTGAACCTCAAGGCCCATTGAGGTAACTCCACATAGATAAACTTGGGATTCTTGAGACCATGCTCATTTAAATAGGCCTCCACCGCCGGGCGGCGGGCCTCACGGGTTACCACATGAACCTCGGCACCTTTAGAAAGCTGCAAAGCCCAGTTCCACCCAACTCCTCCTTCCGAGCCTTTGTGAGGCTCACAACCATATGCTGAGAGTAAAACGACAGGATGATTCTTCATAAAATCTCCACTATTTTCAGGCTGCGTCATCAGCCCCGGCCAATGCAGCAAAATTCTCCAGATGCTCACTCATTGAGTAGAAATAACTCTTAACCAGCAAATCAACATTCCCTTCCCAGCCCCAATATTTGACAAGCTCCACACACTTGGCTTTTGATTCCAGTGTATCGAATACACGAACACTCGCCTCGGCCAGAGAGAGGCGGTCAACCAAATGAGCCGATAGAAAAAGGTAGTGGACAAGATCCCAGCCCGGAACTCCCTCTTCTTTCCCAAACTCCCAATCAATTACTGTTACTTCACTATTTGTGGAGGAGAGCACATTCCAAGGAGCAAAGTCCCTGTGGACCAGAGACGTTTTAACATCGATCCCGGCTGACCGGTTCAAAAGGTTTTCACGCACCTTCTCATCGGTGATTCTTGAAACCACTTCTTTCCATTCCAGCAAACTTGAAAGCCTGACGGAGGGGGAGCCAGTACACCAGGACTTAAGCACTTCACAAATCTTCTCAAAAGGCACCTCCCCCGGTGCATCACAGTAAGGAATCGCAAAAGCCTCCCATTGTTCTTCACACCAAACTTTAATTAGCGAAGGAATGACGGGATTTCCAGTAGCATTCTCCTCGAGGAATCCCCGCTCCCGGGAAATTTTTTCCACCGCAGGGGCGCCGCTTCCCAGCTTGATAATGAAAAGATGTCCCATATTGGATTCAGCGAGTAGAATGATCCGCCGCTCCGCTTGAGAGGGATTTCCCAGAAGAAGACAGACCAATGTCGCATCCGTCGCATCAAGCACGGTTTGGATTGCACCCCCTCTTGTTAATCCCCCTTTAATTTGCTTCAACAAAGATCGGCCAAACGGAAGCTTGGCAACTGCACCAACAAACAATCGGGCCAGAAGTCTTTGCGGGCGGTATAACCCCAAACCTTTACCAACGGTTGCGGCGGTATCCGGGATCAGCAATAGGATATTCCCACCCCTTCCAAGCACTCTCCAGCAATCGTCTCCACGGTCGTCAAATCCCAAGGACGCCAATATCCCTTTATCTTCATCTTCCATCTTCATCAAAAATGCCGGCGATACATTGCTAAGGTCTTCTGCGCAGCTTGTTTCCACGTCAGATTGTTGATGACATAGTCGCGATTAGCTTCACCCATTTTCGGCCACTCATCCCGGGCAAGACAAGCCTGAACAAGTCCATTTCTAATGCCCTCGACCGTAGGCTCCAGCAACCAACCGCCTCCCGCTTCATCAACATGGCTCGACACTCCGGCGCGTCTTGACACCAGAACCGGTCGCGCTGCCAACATCGCTTCAACGATACACAATCCAAATCCATCAAACCGTGAAGGAAGAACTACGATATCAGCCTCTGAGTGTATCACCAACGAGTGCTCGGGCCGGGGACCGGTAAAGACAACCCTGCCTTTCAGGCCCAATTTCAACGACAAGTTTTCCAGTTCCTCCCGATCCTCCCAATCATTGCCGGTCAAGATAAGGTCAACCTCATCAAAGGGCTCCTCCTTCACAAACTGGCCGAATGCCTCAACCAGCAAGTCCAACCCTTTGTGATTGCGATCCATTCTGCCGATAAACTGGATACGTATCCGGTCGCCCTTGCCAGGAACCCTGACCTGATCCGGGATCTCCGAAATGGTCTCGAGTTCACAGCCATTCGGTATCACCTCGGTCGGAACATCAAAACCCAGCTTTCGGAGCGGACTTTCATGTTCACCAGCCAACAGCTGGACCGCTACCGAATTCCTAATGGTCCGTTTCTCAAAGACATGCCAAAAGACCCACTTTCTTAATGCGTGATGCTGGGTGAGCTCGGGAACATAGGGGTCATGTGGAACGAAAATAAATGGAATACCAATCCGGGTCAGATGACGGCGTAGCATGCCAACTTTTGGATGATAGGCTCCGTGGAAAACCACTCCATCAAGTTGATGAACATTTTTTTCGAGATCCAAAATCAGAGCCTTTGGCAGGCTCATGGGATTTTTAGAATCATGGGGATAATGAAGAAGCTCTTCATCCCCGGATAAGTTCTTAAGCTCCGTCCTCAGCGTAATCACTGGGCAACTTCCAGGAGAGATCAGATTCATCTCTCTGGATAAACCACGGCAATAGGCGGAGATCCCCTCAACGGATGGATAATGGGGAACAAACTGTGCCACCCGTAAGTGCCGGGTCATGTCAGCCTTAAATGGCTTCTTCTTTTCTCCCCTGAAATAAGCCATCAAGTGGGAGAAAACCTCCTCAATGACCTCATTCAAATCGTCGTTTACATTGACCAACCGACCACTGTCTCCCAGTTGTTTTCCTAGGTTTCGATATCGAACCAGCTGCTGGCGAAGAACGTCCATGGGAAGCTCCTTTTTTCGTGGGTAGATCGTCTCGGGATCTCCCACCAGAACAAAAACAAGGTCCGGCTTAGGAAACAGACTAAAGACCCGGCGGGCCAAGCCGAGCCCCGCTCCATAACGGTAACGAACAGGATCTACCAGCATGTCATTGTAGTAGCGGTCGGAGACAACCACCGATGTTTTTGCGCGGGCGTGCTTCAAAACCGTCAGTAACGCCAACCACCAGTCCCAAAATAATACTCCCAATTTGGCAGTCGAGGAAAGCCACCCTCTTGCCGGATCCGCATGTGGGTTGCTTACCGGCTGTCCAAGGTCCTCACGACCTTGAATTCCATACGGCCTCCAATGCAAAAATTTCTGCTGGAGGCCCATTTTGCAAAGCTTGTCACAAACTCCTGCAATAACCGATGATTTACCGCTCCCGTCCGGCCCAACAAATGCGAGCATCGGTA
>JBDNAG010000098.1:0-13585 GCA_039768565.1 Akkermansiaceae bacterium
GGCCAGCTCAGAGGAGGTCGGCGGAAGCGGATGATACATGATTTTGCTGATCACAATGCCATCGAGGTAAGGTTGGATGGAAGGCTCACCGACAATGAACTCCACAGGGTCAGACCAATTGCTCCACCGCCCGGTAGCATCCTCGTGACGAACCCGCGCCCGATAGGTCTGGCCCACGCGCGCTACTGATGGCAACTCAATATTAGCATTGAAGGTTGTGAGCTCTCCGGACTCCCAGGTCGTAGTCCACTCGAAAGAGGGATTCACACCCGGGGGAAGAAGGACCTCCTCCGCATCAATCGACATTTCAAAACCCAAATCATTGCTTCCCGAACTCCGATTGTGCATCTCAATCGTAATAAGGTTCGCTCCCTCGACAAAAAGATCAGGGCTAACTTCAAAGTCATCGAAGACCCCTTCATTCCCCGAGTCATCCGCAAAGGTGTCATGGCCCACTTCGGTTCCGGGATCAAAGCCATCTCGGAAAGCTTCCTGGCCATTCACATAGACCACGGCCCCGTCATCCAGATGAAGCTTGAAGATAAACTTCTCGATCAAATCAAGATTGGTCATATTTACAGTTGTGCGAAAATATGCAGTCGGAACTCCGGAGGTGATCGAGGTGCCAAAAACCAAACCGGTGACTGACCCAAAGCCAAACGGGGCAGCTCCTGTCTGCCAGCCACCGTCATCAAAGCCAACTTCACGCCACGCTGTGCCCTGATCCACGTTATCATCCCGGTAGCTCCAGACACGCCCCGGAGCCATAATTTCACGCATTCCACCACCCAGGCTGGTGACCTCGGCGAGACGCCACTCCATGGACTGAAAGGTGTTGGCTCCCTGCGGGTCCGAAAATGCGGTGCTCGTAAACGAAAGCCCATCCTGTGGAAATCCGGCATCACCCGAGTAAGTAATCCCAGGCTTGGCCGGCAAGGCGGCATCGGCCACAAGAGCATCGAGGTAAGCATCCCGACCAAAGTCTCCCGACGCTCCATTGTCCTGGGAAATAAACGGCATGGTGTTGTTCCCGCCCGTCCAAATCTCACCCGAGCCATCACGATCCCGGCCGGTGAAGGCAAATTTTTTCATATCAGCCACGCGAGGCTCAATCGCCGGATAGGACTGGGAACCCGTAGGCGCGCCCAACCAACGAGCACGGTCTGCAGGGACCAATTGATCAATTTGCGCCGCAAGCGGATCAATCATAAGTGAAATCTGCTCCTCGGTCCAAACGAGGTCACGCATCTCGCGCACCGTATTAAAATACTCCAAACCGAAGTCGCCTCGTGGCACAGGATTGGATTGGTTCGAACCAAAAATGGCCTGCTTGGGAAAGTCCATCCCATCGTTCCAATTCGGCCCCCAACTGGTATCGGAATCCCATGGAAGAACATTCAAACGACCCTGTGGATTGGAATCGGATGACTCAAAGTAGTAAGCTCTATTCTTTAAGTGCTCGCCCGTGTTAGGTCGAACATCATAGTGACGGATCATATCGACCACGGCATGATAACGATTCCAGCTATCCCAGTTCACGTGCTCGTTCAGCCAGTTGTCATCACGCTCAGGTCTGAGCTGGTTGATGATGGTCGAGAAATCAGACGCATCATTGACCGAATCAGCCGCCTGGTAACGCTGCACATCCTTCCCGTTGGTCCGACCACTGATCAACTTGTAAACGTTACCCTTCTCCATGTCATGGGAATCAAGAAAGCGGGAATCATACTCCTCCATTGCGAGAAGCATTCCGTAATAATCGCCGACGTGTTGCGAGGTGTATTCTTCGGCACCTTGCACAATTCGAAAATGTCCCCAGTGCGTGTATGGTGCGGGGGTTCCGGTCAAATTCCACATCAGGTGATTTGTTGCCTGAAACAATCCCCAGGTGTAATAATTCGAGCGCGAACTTAACATCTTGTGGGTCGAGAGAAACTTCCATGGCTCGGAATACTTGTCGCCATTCATGTCCCGGAAGGTGGGATAATTGCCACGGTTGAAACGAAACTTAAGACTCCGTTTTCCGTTCCCACTGTATCGAGCATTCCGTTGACGGAGGCGGTATTTCATATTGTCGAAGACCTCCCCCTCATAAACGAAAGTGCAATTCCAATTGTATTCGCTCCGGGCATCATAATTGTTCCGGCCAATTTGATCTGCACCATTATAACCAACTGCCTGGTTGAAATTCGCGGCCGTCGTTAAGACATGATAAATAGGCACTGATTCAATTTCGCTTGAGGGAAAATTTCCAACATTGGTCTGGTAGTCGGGAACACCAGCATACTGAAAATAGGCAAAGTTCAGACGTTCATCGTCCGCATATGGAACCCTCACCGATTCCCCTTCCGTGTCCTCCACCGTGATTCGGTAGCGCACCAAGGTCCGATTGGACCGCGATGCCAGCGTCGCTGTGTAGATTCCATCACTCGCAACTTCGTCAGCACCAATCCCATCATCCGTCATGAGCTGCGACACCCAGTTCTGCTCGTATGCCGGATTCGCGGCACGAGGCGCCGTAGGATTTGCGAGAAGTGCCGGAGTAGATTTCGCAAGGAAGGCCGGGACATACGCCCCCGGTGCCACGTCCTGAACCTCTAGCGTCACCGAAGCAACACCGTCTGGATCCGTCACCTTCGCGGTAATCACGGTCGGCTCACCAACCGCCGGTTGCCTTGGCGAATGATCCACCTGCCGAATGGCCGGTGGTGCCACTTCTGAAAAGACGGTATTTATCAAACCCGCGGAGGGCTCCGGGTCAGCTTCAGCATCCGGCTCTGGACGGAGCAACTCGATGTTCACCCCAAAATCGTTGCTTCCAAGCGAGGTGTTGAAAGCGTGAATGGCAATGACATTTGTTCCCTCCTGCAAACCCGCCGCGCCTCCGGCAATTGCGGCCTCCTGCCAATTATTTTCATCTCCCGAGCCTCCCGATTCGGCGTCGAAAGTCAGCTGACCATCATCCATATTATCGGATCGAAAAACCTCCAACCCGTTGATGTAAACCACCATTCCGTCATCGAGAAGATATCGCAAAAGAATCTCCTGGGGAATTTCTCCGGCGGCGATTTCAAACTCATTCCGGAAAAAACAACTCGTGTAATTCCCGACCATGCCGCTGATCGGCGGATTGAAATTCTGCGTCCCCACAGAGCCAAAGCCGATCGGCATCGCCTGCGTGGTCCATGTTCCATCCTCCACGAAGCCAGCCTCCGTCCACGCATTGATGGGCGACGACGCTTCGCTCGTTCCCGGCCGCCAACGCCATCCCGGGCCATCCTCGGAAAGGTAGGTTAATTCCGGTAGCATGACGACCTGCGAACTTCGCCACGATCCACCAAGATCATTATTCAGACCCGGGTGAATCAATTCCATCGAGGAACCCAAGCCACCAGCCGCTGTCGGCCAAGGAAAGTTGTCTTGATAATTGACCTCATCAGCAACCGAGCCATCTGCTCTCCGCAGCTCAATTCGCTCCCCGTCACCTGACAAACCTCCGTCAAACGGCCCCAGCGCATTCACACCATAGCGCTCCAGCAGAGCTGCCGGATTTTGCGCTACGACCACGTAACTACCGGGTTCAATGCTTATCCCCGCTGGAAAAGTGTAGTCGAAACCATCGTTGAAAAACCACCCACCAAGATCCACCTCGGACTCTCCTATATTGTAGAGTTCCACAAATTCGTCCCGCGCGTCATTGGGCCGGCTGTTGTAGTGAATTTCGTTAATTACAATCTCCCCATACGTCACCCCGACGCTCGCGACTCCCGCGATGATTCTTCCCATAAAGCTCATATGAAGCAATTTGCTTCGCACTTCGCCTCAAGGCAAGCACACAGGCCGGAATACGGGTCGGCCGCCACTCGCTCCTCATCCTATCGCCTCACCACCCCGGTTTCCAATCGGAAAACCTTGCTCTCTGGGCCGGAAAATCAGCTTAAATCCCTGTCAACCAGTCGAGATGGTGGGAGAAATCACAAGTGCAATGCTGATCTGGTTTAGCTTCGACGGCATCCAGGAAGCTTGAGGAGACAGGCCCGCCTCAAAATAGTTTCAATCTCCCCCCCCAAATGACGGTTTCGATTTTGGGACACTCGCACCGGTATTTTCGTCTTCCCGACCGAGAGGTAAAAACACACAGTTATCCATCTTTCCCAGATATAATTTTATGCGTCTTATTTTCTTCCTTGCCCTCATCACCCAGGCCTTTTCTGCCAATGGAACCCTAACCGAAGGGAGCTTTTCAAAATCCAAAATTTTCCCTGGAACCTACCGTGATTACTGGATCTATGCGCCCAAGGAATATGACGAATCAAAACCGGCCTGCCTGATGATTTTTCAAGACGGGGCTGGCTTTGTCCGCAATCCCGGAAAACCCGGATATATTCCAGACATCTTCGATAAGCTAATCGCCTCGGGTGATATGCCTGTAACAATCGGACTTTTCATTAATCCCGGTGTCGCCTCTCCGCTCATAAAAAACGAAAATTCCCAACCACGTTTCAATCGATCTTTCGAATATGATGGCATGGGCCCCAATTACGCCAATTTCCTCATCGAGGAAATGATTCCAATCATCACCAAAAGCTACAAAATCTCCACTAATCCCGACGACCGAGGCCTCTGCGGTGGATCTTCCGGGGCCATCGCTTCCTTCACCGCGGCGTGGGAACGCCCCGACCACTTCCGTCGCGTCTATTCCATGATTGGCACCTACGTCGGTCTTCGTGGTGGCAACGACTACCCTACCCTCATCCGAAAAACCGAGCCAAAACCACTTCGCGTTTTTCTTCAAGACGGGAAAAACGATCTCAATATTTACGGTGGCGATTGGTGGATGGCAAACCAGACCATGCAACGCGCCCTCGAATTCGCCGGCTACGAACACACCCACCGGTGGGACGAAGGCGGGCACAGTCGCAAGGAAGGTAATAAAATCATGGAAGAAGCTTTGACCTGGCTTTGGAAAGACCACGGAGAAAAACCGGTTTCGGTGCACCCTGAAAAATGCAAATCCCGCGCCTCCCAATGGCTCATTCCCGACGAAGACTGGCAGTTGGTTTCCGTGGGGCACAATTGGGCAGAGGGCCTTGCCGTCACAGCTGATGGCACGCTTTACTTTACCGATGTGCCAGACAGCGAACTCTACAAAATTACTCCCGATGGAACACAGACACTCTTTGCCAAGGATACTGCAAGAGCCAACGGAATCGCCCTTGCCCAAGGTGGCAAAACTCTCCTCACGGCAGGAACCGATATCAGAGCCTATGATCTCCAGACTGGAGAATTTTCAACCATTCAAAAAAACGCGAACGCCAACGACATCGTGGTCAGCAGCGGTGGAGCCGCCTACTACACGAGTCCAAAGAATAAGACAGTCGAATGCCTGAGAAGCTGGGATCGGGATGACCTCTCCCAAGGCTTTCTAAAATTTCGCTCCATTTCACTTGATGGAATCAACGGCATTGGCCTGAGCGCAGATCAATCCCAACTTTACGTCTGCAACTTTAACGGCCCGTTCATTCACTCCTTCAGACTTCAAGGAGCCGAGCCCGTCGACAAACAGGCCTTTTTCTACGCGCAACGTCCCACCAACGGCGAACGCTGTGCACTTGATGGTCAATGTTCGGCGGCTTCCGGGCATCTCTTAGTTGGCACTGAAGCCGGACTTCAGATTTTAGATCAACCCGGCCGGGTCCAACTCGTTCTTCCCAAACCACAATTTGAGGATGGGCGCATCAACTACTGCTATCTCCACGAAAACACTCTTTATATTGCAACCCGTCACCGCATTTACAAACGCAAGATCAAGCTCACCGGAGCACCCGCTTGGCAGACTCCACCCAAAGTCCCCAAGCCGAAACTCTAATGGAAATTTAGTTTTCCAATAGTTCCGCGACCCGCTCGATAACCCGCGTTTCACTCATGATGAATGTGTGATCGGCGTCCACTACTTCGAGGCGTTTTACGCCACCAACCCGGCCTCCCTCGACGGTGACAATTCCATCGTTCTCCCCTTGGAGAAGAAAGTTAAAAGCCGACATCCTATTATTACTCCCCATGATGACCGAAATGTCATGATGCTCGGCAAATGACGGAATCTCACTGCGAACGTGATTTGTTGACAAACTCATTCCTCCCGGACCAAGCGACAGTTTCCCTATCACAGAATCCTCCAACCAATCGATAATCTCGCTCCCTTGATTAGGTGGAGCCAGCATGACCACCTTTCCCGTAATCATTTCGGGGTGCCGTTTCGCCAGACAGCGCAGGACAATCCCACCCATCGAGTGGGTGACGAAATGTGTCCGCTTGGGAGAAATACCAATCTCCCGGGCGACATGGCCTACAATATCATCAATGGATTGGCGAAATGAGGGATAAGGAAGGTTGAGAGTTTCAAAACCACGGTCATTTAGAAAACCCGCCAGCTCCTCCATCGCCCAGACGCTTCGCCAGAGGCCGTGAAGCATAACCACCCGGTCACCCTCTCCCTCCCGCTCCCTGGGTTCGTGCCACGGCATTGGTGGAATCATCGTCTTCAATCGCTTCATCATGCGAAGATTACTATGGACCAAGCTCATCTAGAAATCGATACAAATGACTATAACCATTGATTAAGATTATGATTTAAATCCAATCGAATCTTTTATTTCACCTTCTTCTTGCCGGATTGTGACAGAATTGTTTGACTAAAAGGAGCGGGAGGAAGAAATTCTTGTCGTACACACGAACACAATCCATACATAAAACCCGCTCCTGTGAAGGAGCGGGTTTTTTCATGAAAGAGGTTTCGAATACATCTTTTTAGCGACCATTGATTGCCGCAATGGCACGTTCCACCAGAATTTTGAGCTCATTGTCCGTCACATTCTGGTATTTGGAGAGCGATGGGAGTGCCCGATCTGTTCCGATGCTTGCGAGAACAAAAGCCGCCCCTTTTCTGAGCCGGGTCGAGGGCCCTTCAAGATGGACGATCATTTTCTTCTCAGCAGGAACACCGAGTGCGATATATTGACTCGACCAAACCTCCGGATCTTTGCTCCAGAGTGTGTCGATCAATTCCGGAGCTCTTTCTCCATTTGCGCTGACTAAAAAATCAATACAAGAAGCCGGGATATCTATTCCCGAAGTAATTCCCTTTTCTACTTTTTCAGTGACGACATCCACCGCCACCGAATTATCCTTGGCCCAAATAGAAAGAGCCCGTCCCATGTCGGAGAGAAGCTGGAGATCTGTCTCATTCCGGGTCAGACGGATCAATTCCGCGATTATCTCCTCGCCGTAACGAAGCTCCACAGTAGAAGGAATTTTAGCCAACTCCCTCACTGCATCCTTTCTTCTGAGAGGATCCAGTGCCCTGAGTTCATTAAGGTTCTCCTTGAAAAAGGCAGGATGCTCGGGATTGGACAACTTGTTCCGAAGGTCATCCGTCAGCTTCGATTCGAGCAAAGCGGAAAGCTTCAGATCGATGAGGCGTAACTCGGGATAAGTTGTCGCCCGCCCCAATCTTGGGTCACAAATTCGAACAACCGCATCCATATCAAGCTTAAATCCGGAAACTACGATCAGACTGTCTCTCTCTCCATTCCGGGGATAGCGGCTAACCGCCTCCTCTGGAGGAATCTTGAGTTCGATCTGAAAATATTTCTCGAGGTTGTGGAACTGGCTGCTGGCCAGATCTTCGATAAAAATTCCTACAAGATGTTGGGGAGCAGCATCGCCAAACTCCTCTTCAAGCTCACGTAACTGGCGCTCAATTACCTGATAACCAACTCGCGTCTTCAATTCACTAAGATCTCGAGTAATGTCTGCCTCATTGGGAATGAATGGTTGCTCCAAATCCGGCCTGGATTCAGGAATCTGCGCAGCCTCTGGCGTCATGTGAACAGGACTCACCAGAATGAGAGCAAAAAGAGCACCACCCAACAGCAGAGCCAGAAAAAAGGCTCTGGCCCTCCAATTCTTGGCACCAAACAGTATCAAGCCACCTGTAAGAAAAACGACAAACCCACCCAGAACGTATCGCTGAACCCGGCCAACATCCTGAAACACCCCACCATCAGAGGTCCCAATGAAAAAGATCAGAGCGTATAAAAGAACAAAACTGACACCAGCTCCCACCGCAATATTTTGTCCCGCCGAAGCCGGCATAATGGCATCCACCTTGGGGTTAGGCCCGGCAGGGGAAGGGACATCTTGCGCTCCCGCTGAAGAAGCCACAGGATCGCGACCCAAGCGGCTCAAAAAATCATCATCCCGCTTATTATGCTCCCCCGGATAAACCTTGGAGCGTTCGGCGATGATCGATTCCTCTTTTACAACGAAGCGATGATCACAAGCGCCGCACTCGACCGTCTTACCGGTGAGATCCTCGTGCACCGCGAACTTCTTGGAGCATTTAGGACATTGGATTTTCAGATTCATGAAATGTGCTGATTGTAAGGTACTGGAAACAACTATCTTCTCATTAGTCAGTGCTGACAATCATTCCGTTCAAAATTCAACAAATTCAAGACTCGGACGGATGCTTGATCCTAGCGATTTCGGCCATAATTCGATCTGAAATTGCTTGATAGGCCTCGCGCCCCTTGGCCTTCTTTTCTTCTGCGGTCAACGTAATGGGGTCACCCACCACGATGGTCACCGGGTGAAATCGCAAGCGTCCGCTGCCGCGGGGCAGGGCCTCATAGGCCCCAAAAATCCGAACCGGCTGGATGACCGCCCGGCTCTTGGCTGCGATTAGCCCGACACCAGCCTCACCCATTTGCAACTCGCCATCCAATGTGCGTGCTCCCTCAGGAAACACCACCACTTGCTTACCACTTTTGAGAATTTTAATAATCTTTTTAAGGCTACTCATATCCGGAGCCTCCTGATCAAGCGGGATGGCATTCCAACGAGGATAAAGCCACTTGGTTGGCCCCTTAAAGAGAGTCTTTCGCGCTAAATAGTGAACCGACTCATCATAAGCGATTCCCACCAACGGCGGATCCAAAAAACTCTCGTGATTCGATGCAATCAGGACCGGCCCGTCCGTAACCAACTTGTCGCGTCCCACGACCTGATAGCGAAAAAATGCCTTCGCTGCAGCGCGAAAAATGGTGTGTCCAACCCAGTAAGTCGTCTTCATTTATTAGTCTTTCCAGCCAAGTTTAATCAATGCCTCCCGAGCCGCTTCCACCGTGCCCTCAATCGTAAGATCAGAGGAATCAATTACGATGGAACCGTCGGAAACTTTCAATGGCGAAGCCTTTCGCTGGCTATCTTCCGCGTCCCTTCTGGCCACCGCATCGGCCTCTCCATCCTTTGCGCGTCGGGCTGCTCTAACCGCTTCCGACGCACTGACGTAGAGCTTGAACGGAGTATCCGGGAAAACCACCGAGCCAATATCACGCCCCTCCATCACCACGTCATTCTCCTTCAAATAATTGCGCTGCATCGCCACTAACTTCTCACGGACCTCGGGAATCGAAGCCACCTTGGAAACATGATCATTTACTTCGGCGCCCCGGATCTCGGTCGTTAAAAGGCGACCATTGATCGAAATTGTCGAGATGCCATTTTCCACTCCACAGTCGATCTTCATCCGGGACATCGACTCAAGAACCACAGCGGAATCCTTCGGATCGATTCCCTCCTCTAAAACCTGCCAAGTGACCGCGCGATACATCGCTCCGGAATTGACCATGACCAGTCCCAGCGACTCGGCAAGTCGCTTGGCAACCGTACTCTTCCCCGAAGCAGCGGGACCATCAATCGCGACTGCGCGGTGTGTTTGACTCATGATTGGCAAAAAAAATTGAGATGCTCGGCAAACGTAGGGTAAGAGGTAGCCACGCAACCAGTGTTCCCGATGTATGTCTCCCCTTCTCGGGCCAAGAGGCCCGCAATCGCAAAGGCCATGGCAATCCGATGGTCTCCATAACTTTCAAGTTCGGCTCCCTTGAGAGCCTGGCCTCCGGTAATGATCATTCCATCTTCAAATTCCTCAACCTCACCACCCATCAAGCGGAGATTCTTCGTGGTGGTCTCAATTCGATCCGTCTCCTTAACCCGAAGTTCGGCCGCGTTACGAATCGTCATCTTTCCATCAGCCAAAGCGCCAGCCACCGCAAGAATGGGGACCTCGTCGATCAGATTAGGCACTTCCTCTTTCAAAATCTCAGTTCCCTGGAGCTTACCTCCAGTGATCTCAATTCGTCCGCGTGGTTCACCTCCATCTTCGTGTTCAAGGTGAACCCTAATCTGCGCTCCCATTCGGATCAAAACATCAAGCAAAGCGGTTCGGGTTGGATTGAGCCCCACGTTAGTAATGGTCAACTGCGATCCGGGAACAGAGGCTGCCGCCACGATCCAAAAGGCCGCGCTTGAGATATCTCCCGGCACAACTAGATCGCAGGCTTCAAGCAATTGGCCTCCTTCAATGGAAATAGTGTTTCCATTCGTTTCCACATTCACGCCAAAGGAATTTAAAAGACGCTCGGTATGATCCCGATTCGTTGCCGGCTGAATCACAGTAGTAGTCCCGGGCGCAAACAATCCTGCTAACAAAATTGCACTTTTCACTTGAGCACTCGCCATCGGCATCTCGTAAGTAATCGGCTTCAATTCACCACCGGTGATCTGAAGAGGGGCACAACCAGGTTTTGCTCCCTTGGTCTCAAATTGTGCTCCCATTTCGACAAGCGGCGTAATAATCCGCCCCATCGGACGACCAGAAAGCGATTCATCACCGATCAAAGTGCTGTCAAATTTTTGTGCCGCCAATACACCCGCAAGCAGGCGCATCCCGGTCCCCGAATTCCCACAATCAAGCTCACTATTCGGAGCCTGTAATTCACTTCCACATCCGTGGATCAGAAGATCCACCGGCAAGTCGTTACTCCCTTTCTTGACCTCATAACGAACTCCCAATTGCGCCATTGCCCTAAGGGTATTTACACAATCTTCACTGGAGAGAAAGTTCTCCACAAAGCAGGAGCCGTTGGACAGGCCGGCGAGAATGGCAACGCGGTGCGAAATACTCTTGTCTCCGGGAACCGCGAGCTCACCAGTGATTGATTTTAGCGGACTGACTTTGATGGTCTCACTCATAAATTTTCAGATGGATTCTCTTTGCGAGCTTTAACCCCCGCGAGATAACTCTGGAGCCCTTTCTTGTCCGGTTTGGCGAGGTGATCAAGCATCTCTCGGATCTCGTTTTGCGCATCCTCCAGCGCTGCCGTTACCGCAGCCCGATTCTCCACCATGATTTCCGCCCACATCGCTGGATCACCCGATGCCACCCGCGTAGTGTCCCGAAACCCTCCTGCAGCTAAATTTTCGTCACCGGGAAAGCGCAGCGCCGCTCCCGCCGTGGCCACTGCCATGGCATGCGGAAGATGGCTAATTCGGGCGACCGCCCGATCGTGATCCCCCGAAGTCATAACCAAAGTGTCACACCCCAGTTTTTGCCAAAACACCATAACCGCCTGTAACTCCTCATCAGGCCTCCCCTGATCATTGGTTAAAGCACAAGCTGCTCCATCAAAAAGATCGGCACGCGCCGACTCTACTCCGGTTTGCTCGGACCCAGCCATCGGATGGCTCCCCACAAACGGAATACCAATTTCATCTGCAACCTCGTGAGGGAGAACCTTCACACTCCCCACATCTGTCACCAGCGCTCCGGGCTGGAGATCCCCCTTCATAAATCCAAGCAAATCTCCCATCACACCCACGGGAACGGCCAAAATCACGAGATCGGCATTCTCAACCGCCCCTCTCAAATCAGTGGTCGCCTCAAGACCGATCTTCCGGGTGGCCTCAACCCGCTCAGGGTTTCGCCCCCACAATACGACCTCATAACCCGCTATCTGGGCAGCCAAACCAACCGAGCCTCCCAGAAGGCCGGGACCAAGAATCGCGATTCGAGAAAATGACATAAGGTCTGAAAAAAAGAGCCGGACTCCCTTTCGGAAATCCGGCGTCGGGAAACTCAACTATCCACTTTAAGGGACGCGAAACTTGTGGTCAGGATTTCCATCGTTCGGGTCGCGAATGAGCGTCCCACCTGGAATGCCTCGAACGTCCACAGCTTTGTTTGTCCATGGATTAAAAACAAAACCAGGCTTGGTCACGATTGGCCGCGCTGTCCGATATTTGCTGGTCTTCTTGACAGGATCACGCTGGGTTGGCGGGATCACATCATTGTCTCCAGAAAAAATAACATCTCCATTTGCTTCCTCCTCATTCTTGAGCTTTTCACGGCGGGCTTTGGCCTCAGCATTAGCCTTCTCGCGGGCTTTCTTGAGCTCAGCTTCTTGTTGAAGCTGCACAGGAGTCATTGGAATGGCTGGGTTGGCCTCTCCGGAAAACATCGGATTCTGCTGGGGATTGGGCACCACATACGGCTCGGGAAGTGTACAACTAACAACGAGCACACTGCCCAGAAGGAGCATAAGATAGTGTTTCAAAGAAAACATGACTTTCAAAATATTTGAGGTTGGGGATATTGCATTACCAATCCGCCACAAAGTCATTGCGATCTTTGGCCAACTTGTCAAGTCAGCACCAGAACCGAAATGAGTGAATTCAGAGACCTCACATCGCAGGAAGCGAGAGAATATGGCTTGAGCCATCATCTGGACACCCTGCTTGCAAATGCTCATTCACACGAATTCCTTCCTCTGGCTCTCGACATTTTCAGCTACCAATTCACCTACAACCAACCCTACGCAGCCTTCTCGCGATTGCTTGGCAAAACTCCGAAAACCGTCACCCGCTGGCAGGAAATCCCCTCCGTCCCCACCTCGGCCTTCAAACTCCCAAACTTCCCTCTCACCTGCGGCGGGCCGTTAAAAACCACCTTTCTCACTTCCGGCACCACCACCGAAGCCAGAGGGTCTCATCATTTTCCCTGTACCCTACTCTACGAGAAAGCCATTTCCCGTGCTTGGCCCCTCCCCAAACTCCCTACCTTTTTCCTCGCTCCTTCCAATCTCGAAGCCTCCCAGTCCTCCCTCAGCCACATGTTTGGACATCTCAACAACGGTGATGATTCACACTTTCTACTGCGCAATTCAAAATTCCACCTCTCCCCGCTTTTCGATCATCTTCGATCCGGCGAGCCGATTCTACTGATGGGCACCGCTCTTGCTTTTCTCCATCTTATGGAAACTTTCGGTAACATTTCGCTTCCCCCGGGCTCTCAACTCCTCGAAACCGGCGGCTACAAGGGAATGTCACACTCGCTCTCCAAGCCAGATTTCTACCATAACCTCGCCAGCTTTTTTGATCTTCAAACCGATCACATTCATAACGAATACGGTATGACCGAGCTCTCGAGCCAAGCCTATTCCACCGGCCCCGATGGCACCCACCGTTTTCCCCACTGGTGCCGCCACCTCATCCTCGATCCCGAAACCGAGCGCGAAGTCGCCCCTGGCGAAACCGGATACCTCGTCATCCACGATCTCGCCAACCTCCACAGCGTCAGCGCAATTCGCACTCAGGATTTCGCCACACGGCACGAGGACGATTCCTTCACCCTCATCGGGCGAGATCCCGGAGCCCTCCCACGTGGATGCTCGCGAACCATCGA
>JBDNAG010000099.1:0-11676 GCA_039768565.1 Akkermansiaceae bacterium
GAACGCAATCTCGATGCTGAAGCTGACTACATGGGAGTTTAGAAGCGTGAAGAAATTTAAAGCGAAGATCTTGGATGACGCATCGACTGGCAAATCGCCTAACGCCGACCCCCGATTAAGAAAATGGCAGAAGATTCTGAGAAAGATCGAATATTGGCGGCGGAAAAAGAAAAAGCATCAGTGAGAGCCCTTGTGGAGTAGCCATTTCATCTGCTAAAGCACATCTTTAGATATCGGAAGATACGCTATCGAGGATTGGAGAAAAACCATCATTCTCTTTGGGCTGGGCAATCTAGTGCTCGCGTCTCTTCGACGGATCTAAAAATGAAATCAAGGAGAGGTAAATGAGCTAACTTGACGAAGCCATAGCCCAAAATTCCGTCTTGAAGCTAGTTAGGCAAGCAGTGTCAGCAAGGAAGCTTAAAGATATTCCCCATAGAAAATAATGCTTGTCCAAAATTGAACATTATTCAGCGTTTCTCTGACGATCGACGATAGTGTTGAGACGTTCCGTGATCGGCGTCTCATCAGTCGCTCTTGGTCATAGGCAAGCCGAGACGTTACTCTTGAAGGATTAAATCAGGCTAGGATGTCCTTGATGATGTGCCCGTGGACGTCGGTGAGGCGCATGTCTCGTGAGGAGAAGCGGAAGGTGCTCTTGGTGTGATCGATGCCCAGGAGGTGGAGCATGGTGGCGTGGAGATCGTGGATTTCGACTTTGTTTTCGATGGCTTTGTATCCCCAGTCGTCGGTGCGGCCATATGAGACTCCGGGTTTGACGCCACCGCCCGCAAGCCAGGTGGTGAACCCGAAGGGGTTGTGGTCACGGCCATTGCCGCCTTGGGCGAAAGGAGTGCGACCGAATTCGCCCGTCCAGATGACGAGGGTTTCGTCGAGAAGGCCAAGTTTTTTGAGATCGGTGATGAGGGCGGCGATGGGTTGATCGACGGTTTTGCAATTCTTGTTGTGACCACCGACGAGGTTGTTGTGCTGATCCCAGCGGTCGCCATTGCCACCTGGGCAGGTGAGTTCGATAAAGCGAACGCCGCGTTCGACGAGGCGGCGGGCAAGGAGGCATTGACGGCCGAAGGTTTTGGTCTGATTAAAATCGGACTCAAGGCCATACATTTTTTTCACGGTATCCGATTCGCCTGAGAGGTCCATGAGGTCGGGGACGGCGGCTTGCATGCGGAAGGCAGTTTCATAATTCAGGATAGCCGATTCAATTTGCTCCTCGCCGGCGAAACCTTCTTTGGCTGAGATGTCGAGTTGCCGCATAAGGTCAAGTTTCCGACGTTGCAGTGCGGAGTTTGATTCGGATGGTTTGATGTTGGCGACCGGAGTGTTTCCAGGGTTAAAAACCGAGCCTTGATAGGCGGCGGGAAGGTAGCCGGAATTAAAATTATCGAGTCCACCCGGAGGAATGAGCCCTCCGTTAAGAACAACGAACCCGGGTAGGTTTTGGTTGTCTGTGCCAAGTCCATAGCCGACCCAAGCGCCCATGCTTGGACGTCCTTGAAGGCCGGAGCCGGTGTGGAGAAAGTAGTTTGCCGCCGTGTGTTCGGGGAACTTTGAAGTCATCGATTTGATGAAGGTGAGATCGTCTACAACTTTGGCGATGTTGGGGAAGAGGTCACTGACCCAGGCCCCTGATTCCCCGTGTTGTTTAAAAGCCCAGGGTGATTGCATGACCTTTCCGATGTTGTCGAACTGAGTTGGTTCGAGTTTGCCGATGGCCTTTCGAGGATCCTGTCCGCTGAACTTTTTGAGGAGCGGTTTGTAGTCGAAGGTATCGACGTGGGAAGGCCCGCCATCCATGTAGAGAAAAATGACGTTCTTAGCCTTGGGAGCGTAGTGGGGTTTTTTGGGAGCGAGAGGATTGGTGGGGTTATAGTCTGCTTTTTCTGCAGAGGCATTTTCGGAAAGGAGGGCGGAGAGGGCCACCGCTCCAAATCCGCAGGCGGACTGCTGGAGCATGTCGCGGCGGGTGAGCGAGGAGGGTCTAAAGTTTTGGCAGTGCATGATCGGCGTGGTAATCAGTTGAGAAAGATGAATTCCTTGGTGTTCCAGAGGGAATGGGCGAAGTCCTGCCAGGCGGTTTTCCTAGAAGGGTGGGACTGAATCCAGGTAAGTGTTGTTTTTAATTGCTCCGGCGAAGGGGGGCGAGCCAATGCCTGTTTAAACATCGTCTCAATCCGAACTTTGTCATCTTTAATGCTGGAGGTCGAGTCGGCCCAGCGTCTGGACTCGCTTACGACAAAAGGATCGTTCATGAGAGTGAGAGCTTGAGCAGGAACGTTGGAAACGGTGCGTCTTGCGACGGAGGAGAAGGGGCTGGGCATATCGAATGCCAGCATCATAGGGGGTAGAAAATTTCTGCGGATACTGGTATAAATCGAGCGTCGCCCAGCGCCATCGAGCGGGCCTGATTTGGGTCGTCCGCGGCCTTGCATGAAGGTGGTGAGGTGTACGGGAACGGGATTGCCAAAGAGTTTGGGGTCGAGACGACCGGAGATAGCCAGCATGGAGTCGCGTATGGCCTCAGCCTGCAGACGGCGGACGGGGGCCTTGTGAAGGAGGATGTTTTCGGGGTCGGTGTCGGCGAGATAAATGAGGCTGAGATCCGGGTGGGGAGTGGCCGACTGGCGATAGGTTTCCGAGAGGACGATCTGCCGAATAAGCTCTTTCTGAGACCATTTGTTTTCGATCAAAGAGGCAGCGAGTGAATCGAGGAGCCTGGGATTGGACGGAGCGATTCCCATGGGGCCGAAGTCGTCGACAGTAGGCACGATACCACGGCCGAAGAGGTGATGCCATATGCGATTGGCGGCGACGCGTGCGGTGAGTGGGTTGTCGCGTGAGGCCACTTGTTCGGCAAGCTCAAGACGGCCGGAAGAGTTTTTGGATGGCGCGATGGCTTCGCCACCAAGTGCGGTAAGAAAGCGGCGGGGTATTTCCTTTCCAAGATTCTTGTGTGAGCCACGAATGTGGACGTAGTCGTTTTCGGGAGTCCCTTCAGTGACCGAGAGGATGGTCGCAGCCGGGTTTGGGAGTGAGTCTGAGATTTTTTTGGCAGCGTCGGAAAGTTCACTCAGTTTGCTGGCGAATTGAGCTTCGAGTTCTTTGGCGCGTGGATTGGCAGTAAGGTAATCTTCGATCTTGGGAATTTCACGGCTGGTGCTGATGGCTTTGACCGCAATGGAGTTGGTGCCGGAGTCGATGATTTCGAGATAGGCTTTGTGGCCGGATTTTTGGGCGATGTCCTTGCTACTGAGAGTGACCCACTGCCATTTGTCGCCAGTCTTGATGTCCTTGCGAGTGCCCCCGAAAAGGAGCCCGTTAAAGACCTGCATGAAGTAGCCGTCGATAATGAGACGGACTTGCGCGTTTCCTTTGACATAAAGGTGAACCCGGTCGCCGTTAATCTCGAAAGTAGGAGTGCGAAGAACACCGGGGAATTTATCTCCGTAACGTCCACTGTCGTAAACGCTGTGCTCGGTGATGGTGTTTTTGACCGGGCTCCAGCTAAGGGCGGGGATGGGTGAATTGCCAAAGGCATGGCCGGAGGGGAACCAGCGGGAGGTGTTTGGAAGGATGAGACCGTCGGGGAGGTCGGTAGTGCCGGTGGTAGTCCGTTTGATTTTTTGATTTCCGGTAGCTGAAATTTTATCAATTTTCGCAATTCCGTTGGCAATTCTCTTGCCGGGATCTTGTTTGTGCTCGTTTCGCCGGGTACTTTGAAGGAAGCCGGTCAGGGCGTAGTAGTCGTCGGTGGAAATGGCATCGAACTTATGATCGTGGCAGCGGGCGCATGCGACGGATAAACCGAGAAAAGATTTTGAAAATGTGTCGACCATGTTGTCGATACGGTCGGCTTCATCTTTCCGCACATCGGTGGGGGAGTGGACGGCTTCACCAAGATACCAGAAGCCGGTGGCGATGATAGATTCGTTGGTTTGATCATGGGGGTTGAATCTGGGCAGGGGTAGAAGATCGCCGGCAATATGCTCGGCAACAAATTGGTCGTAGGGCACGTCGGCATTTAGCGCGCGAATGACATAGTCACGGTATTGGTGGGCGTTCTTAATGGGGTAGTCGAATTCGTGACCATGGCTTTCAGCATAGCGCATAAGGTCGAGCCAATGGCGCCCCCAACGTTCGCCGAAGTGAGGCGAGGCAAGGAGGCGGTCGACGGCGGCTTCGATGGCTGCGTTCTGATCTTGAACAGATACTGAAGTAAAGGCTTCGATTTCTGCGACGGTGGGCGGGAGACCGGTGAGATCGAAGGTCAGGCGTCTTAGAAGAGTGACAGGTTCGGCGTGGGGAGCGGGGCGGAGTTTAGCATCTTTAAGCTTTTCGCCGATAAGCTGATCAATGAAACCTGGTTTGCGAGGAGCGGGAGCGAGAGGCTTCCAGCACCAATGATCGGATTTGCGTTTTTCGAGATCGAAAGCGATGCCATTACTACCGTCGGATGGAGCTGCTTCTGCCGGCCAGGCCGCACCGCTTTCAACCCAAGTTACGAAGTCTGCGATGACGGCGTCGGGGAGCTTTGACTTGGGAGGCATCTCCATGTCGGTGTCGGTGTAGCGGATGACCTCGATGAGGAGTGATTTTTCGGGATTGCCTGGGACAACAGAAGGACCGGTGTCGCCGCCTTCGAGCATTCCGGCGCGGGTGTCGAGATAGAGTGAGGCCTTGAGTTTCTTTGAGGAAGCCGAGTGGCACTTGTAGCAATGCTCGGAAAGCATTGGCCGGATTTTCTTCTCGAAGAAATCGAGGTGTTCCGGTGCGAACTTCTCCGCTGCGGGGAGCAGAGGGATGACGGTCATCAAAAGAAATGATGCGATGAAGTATTTCGCAGGATATTCCATACCAATAAAACGTAGTCAGAACTGAAAAATTACAAGTGAATGTGGACGTTGTTTTCTGGGGGGAATGCTTTTCCTGCCGGAATCTTGGAACCTCCCTAGCTCTCCTGTCGCAATCGAGACGAGCAATAATCCACCGATTGCTGCGGTGTATGTCCACGTTCCAACAGTAGAACACAATGGCTTCTTCTTTGGAGAAGTCATTCTGTCGAGAATTGAAAAAATTTCCGTTCAAAGATCGTGGGGCCGGTCTATTGGCCTCCACTTTTTAGAAGTTTTACAAAATCCTCGGCTTCATCCAACCCGTCCGGGCGCATGCTCATCCAGCCGCCTTTGGTCGTTAGAAATTTTAGGACCTCTTCGGCATCGGTGAGGGCGGCGGATTGATCTTCAAGAGCCTGATAAACCCGCGCGCGAGCACGGAGGTGAAAGTAGCTATGCACCGGCTTTTTGAGTTTGCGGCCTTTCTCATCGACAGCTTCAGGATCGAATGGCGGGGCGAGTTTAAAGATGAGTTCCTTGGCTTTCTCAATCTCGCCTTTTTCCAGCAGGCCATTGACGGTTTGCTCGTCCTGTTGATCGATCATATTGTTGATGATCTCCGTCTTGGATCGGCTCATGGTGAGTCCGGAAATAAAGCCTGCGACGCCCCCTTCGGGACGAAGGACCAAGGCATTCACTCCGGTGTCCTCGTCGAGGATTCCCAATTGACGGGTTAAGGAATTTTCGAGTCCACCAGGGACGATCATGGTCTCACAGTTCAAAGGCTTCTCTTTCAAGTAATCCTGGATGGGGCCAGCGTCCCCCTCAATCACTGCCACAATTATCTTCACATCATCAAGGCCCCGCTTTTCGATAAAGGGGTTGAGGTATCTTGTGACAGTGCCAGGTACGGGAGATTTTGGATCTTCGACCCAGCTGTTCGTGAACAAAACGATCGTCCATTTTCCTTTGCTGTCTTGGGGAATACGGTAGGGCTTTCCTTCGAAGGTCTGAAGTTCTCCGTTGACCTTCCGTGAAAATTCATCGGGAGCACCGTGCGAGAGAATCCATTGATGTTGTCTGCCATAGGACCAACCGGCCACAAAGGGAACACGGAAGAGCCAATAGCGATGTTCGCGATTTAAGAGCCACGAGTTGAAGGTCCACATCACGGGCTGATCGAGATGCTTCTCAAGAATGAGCTCGCGGAACTCGTCATGCGTCCCCCGATTGGCGATGTCGAGGGAAAGCAGGGCTCCGGCGGCGAGGGTCGGCCCTGGGGCGCTCTTTTTATCCAATGTTTCGTAGAAACTTTTGACGATTTTTCCGGCATTTGTATCGGGACTGCGCATTGCCTCTTTGGCCAAACAATAGCGAACGATCGTCTCTGTTCCTGATGGCATGCCTGCTTCGAGAGAGATTCTAGCCTCCCTCAACGCCGCCTCAAAGTGTGCCGCTTTATTCGTGAGCTTCCAAAGTCCCAGCTGGGCCACAATGCGTCGGTTGCGCACGATCCAAAGATCGGGAGCTCTTGGGTGGGCTTTGATGGCTTCTGCACAGAGTTTCTCAGCTTTTTCGTAGTTTGTGCGTATTTCTGCCGAGGGCAATCGGTAGCGCATGGGAGGTTTGATGAAGCAGCTTTGAATGGCCTGCAAAGCATCGTCAGGCACGCTGTCCGCGCTTCTTTCAAGTGGCGTTGGCGTCAGCGATATCGCTTTGATTTCCGGCGGCAATGAGGGGTTAAAATCTCCTTCTGGGTCAGTGACGAAAAAGTCTCCCGCAAAGAGTGAATTCAATTGAGCAGTGTAGCGCGTCCGGCTCCAATCTCTTGCGAGGGAAGATTGAAACCAGCGGGTGAAATCGGTCTTGCCGGTATCGGTAACTTTTCTACGCGTTGAACCTGCCATGATCAAGGCGGCGTAGCCGGTGGGCGAAAGGGTCATCATATAAGGATCCCTGCGCGGGAAGGTCTTGTAGGAAGGGTTTTTCTGTCCGCCGGGAAGGTGCAGTGCGGGCCATTCCACGCCAAGGTCACGCAGGATTTTTTCGCCGGCATCTGGGAGTTCATCGACATTGAAACTTACAATTTGAAGGCGGTCTTGAATCTCTTCTTTTTGCTTGTTCCATTCTTCGGCCAAACGTTGAAGGTGATCATCAGAAGTGTCTTTTTGTGACCAAAAATAGAGCACTGTTGTCTTGCCAAGAACATCGGCGGGAAAGCGCATGTAGCTGCCATCACTCCGTTTGAAGGTGCCACTGAACGGGGCTCCAAACACTTGGCCGCCAAGTTTTGCCCTCTGGAATTCGATCATTTCAATGTCTCCAGCAAAGCGCACTGCCATTTCATTTCGGAGAAATTTGATCATTTTGGGGTCGCCTGTTTCCAAGGCCATCACCAGGGCAGTGCGTAGCATGCGACCTTCGGCCGGAGTGTCACGATATCGGGTCACCAGAGGAAGAAGCGTAGCAAGTCTCTCAGCTGAATCAGCCCCTTTGCGTGCAGCTTCGATTTGAGTTAGTAAGAGGTCGGCATCTAGGCGGAAGTCAGCATAGCGATCGGGCGCTTTGATTAAGGCTTTACAGGTTTCGAAAAGGGCGTCTCGATTACGCGACGAGTCATCGAGACGGTAGAGTTGCCGTTGCGCTTGAAAGAGAAGGCCGAGAATTTCAAAGCGGTTTTCCGCAGTTGGATGAGCTTCAAGGAGTTTGCCGCCGTCACGAATGGCTCGCTTTACTGCCAACCGCTTACGCGCTTCCGAGGTGGCTGTTTTTTGTGCTGAGAGCGAAGTCTTGAGTTTGTCGATCTCGGCTTTTGGGATGTCACTGTCTTGGGCGAAGGAAATGCCACCGGTTAGCCAAAGCGTGGCGACAATGACTCTAAGAGTTTTCTTTCTCATCGATCGTGAAGTTTATTGGGCAGGCTTGATTTGTAGTTCCTTGAGTGTGAAGCCGCGGTTTGGTGCACGGGAAGTGACCATGATGGTATTGCGACCTTCTTTAAGCTCAAGCGTTACCGGCTTGGACTCTTCCCAAAATCCTTTCGTGTATGGGAGGGGCATGTCGAGGAGAGTTCGCCGATTGACTCTGAGAATTACCTCCAGTTTTGGAGAAACTGTGGAGACTTTTGCAGTGACTTCATACTTCCCGCTAGCAGGGGCTTCCACAGTGTACTTGAGCAACTCGGGTCGCTCGCCCAGCCGGCTATAGTGGATTTGGGTGCCCTTGTCCCAGCTTGGCATGAAGACGACCTTGTCGGTGCTGTTCCTGGGTCGGTCACAAGCAGCAGCGGGAATGGTCATGATTCCATTATCGCTTACCACAATCTCTTTGTCTTCTTCGGGAATTTCAATCTCGTTAATTTTTTCCTCCCCCAGAACCTTGTCGGATTCGCCGAGAAGGCGGGCTTCTTCCGCAGTTAGGGCAGCAAGCTCGGCATCAGCTGCCGCCCGCTCCTGGTTGGTGTCATCAACGATGGCCCGTTTTTGATAGAATGCTAATCCATCCCAGAAGCCACCGCCCTGACCATAGTTCCGCAGACTGACATCTTCCTGACCAAGAGCATCGCCGATCCATTGCGAGCGAAGCACTTTAAGATAGGTCTCTTCGTGCTCGCGAGCCTGGGAATCCAGATAGAAGTCAAGCCCGCCTTGTGGGCCGCACCAGTTCATCGACCACCAGGCACCGAAGTTGACGACCCAACCGTCAGGAGTCCACCGGTTCATGGCAGCGTGACCGGTTTGCGTCGAACGCCTTGATGGGATGCCGAATGCACGGGCGATGAAGCGGCCAAAGAAGGCGCGGCGTCCGCAGATTCCACCCAAAGCAAGAGCTTGCTGTTGGGGTAGCCCAAGCGAATCGTCGTGACGAGTGCTGCAATAGGGGAGGTCGCTTTTTACAACCCGCGTATAGCGCCACTTTTGATCAGGATTAGTGATATGATCAGGGCGAAATTGGCGAAGCATTGCTCGTCCCCAAGTGAGTTCTTCGTTAGTGTAAGGATCGTTGGTAATGAAGCGGCATTCCCATGCGTTGAAGTTCTCAAATTGAGGATCCAATTCTCCTGCAAGGAAGGCCTTCTCATAGTGCAGGTAGCGTAAGATCTGGCCTTCCGGAGTTTTATGATCGGTAAGAACAATTCCATGGACGCCACCCTTTTTTTTTCCTTCTAGCCAGGGCTGATGAAGCGCAGTTCCCAGAGCAAGGCGTTGGAAGATGCTACCTGCTTTGCGTGCGCGTTCGCTTTTATCTAAAATGGAAGTGTAGACCTGCATGGCCTCGCCATATTCGCCGCCATTGGCGCCACCGGATTTGAGCATCTGCTTCATCAGTGCTTCATCTGCGAAAAGCCTAGTAAGCAGTGCTTCCTCGGTATCTCCCTGCTGGGCAAATTCAGCAAGCCCGCGGGGAGTGGCGTTCTGAATGATGGCAGCTTTCATTAGTTTGGCATCGAGTATGTCGCTGCTCAAAAAATCCTGGAGGTCTCCAAGAATCGAGCGCCCTTTGGTCAAGGCGTCGCTTTCAGCCTGAACCTTGTCTTCCTCGTGTCTTTTTCCAGCGGGTCCATTGGTATCTTCACCCGGTGGTTTTAATCTGGCGAGGGTTGCGCGAGCGTCGAGAAAAGCTTCTTTTTTTTCTCCATTAATCGGGGGCAGAGCGGCTTCGATTTCTTCCTTTAGTGAATCTAATTCCGCAGTGTATTGGTCTAACCAGTTCTTTCCGCGTTTGTTGAGGACGACCTCAGGTTCTTTGGCTTCCACAAGCGAGGCCATTCCTAGGAAGTAAAGGCTGACTACAGCGCTCAAGCCGATTGATTTTATCGAATGCATGTTCATTACACGTAGGTATATCAGATACGGTATGACCTGAGCGTAAACTTTCGGGGCTGTGCCAGAAGAGCACTAAAACCGGCAAAGTGAGTTCAGTGCCAGCCCATTCTTGGATAGCTGGATTTCTTTTAAAATCTGTCCTAGGGCTCGCTCTTCCATCGGATTCGTGTCGCCAACCAGATGGCTCCCAGTGAAAGAGCGATCCCTGTCAGAACGTCGACCGGTCGGTGTTGCCAGGTCGTTACGATTGACACGGTGCCAAACAGGAAAAGAGGAAGAAGGATTATCAGCCAATTCCGATGTTCTTGGGCGAGAAAGAAGAGCACTACGATCGGCCAGAGAACGTGACCACACGGAAAGATATTAACTGGTTGATCGGCTTCTGCCAGGAACTGGTAGATCGTGGTGTGAGAATGGTTCTCGATCGAGGGGCGAGTCATCTCCGTGGGGAAGACGGTCCAGATTGTTGCGATTGCAATGAATCCGATGACAACCGAGAGCAAGGCTTGGAAGAAGCGCCTTTGATCTTGAATCAACAAATGAAGAGAGACGGGAAAAAGCAACATCATGAGATAGGGCAAAGCCATCACCGGCCAAAATGGTATCCAACCTGGCATTACAATCGGGGTGTAGTTTGCTTCGGTCCTGTGATTGATGAGCCAGTAAATTAAAAGAAGAGATGCGCCGGTGAAGTTAACCAGTAAGAATCGTTGTATGAAGTCCTTCATTTGAGATGGTAGGGAAGAGGACAGTTGCGGCGGATTCGCCGCTTCGTGATGTCAGCTTTTTGGCAAGGTATGTCTTCGAATTGGATTCGAGAAGGCAGAGCGGCGCTCGATCGAGCTTTCTCCCGATTTTTTTCTGAACCCACTATTCGGGTTTGGTTCCCTCACCAGGCTTCTGCTGCAAATGGTGCCGAAGACACCAAGGATTTTAAGTCCTGAACTTGGACCGCCAAAGGCGGCTGGAGTGGAATTCTTGAAACAGCGTGATTCAAAATTACCTTAGTCTCTGACGGCTCGGAACAGCTCCGGAATGTCAGAGAGTGACATGAGGCCTGCCTACCGTAGAAGACAGCCCGCCCACCTTACGAAAAGTGGACGGGTTAGGTTTTAGTTATTCTGATTTTGATCCATTCAGCAATTTGAAAAGATCGGAGTCAGTCGAGAGAATGACGGTTGTCTTTTCGTCGAGGATTTCGTCGTAAGCTTCCAGGGTTTTGACAAATTCGTAGAACTTTTCCCGCTCGGGAGTTCCCCCATAGGCTTCGGCATAAATCCGCGTCGATTCAGCATCTGCTTCGCCAAGAATTGATTGAATCTTGCGATAGGCTTCTGATTCGATTCGCTTCACTTCCCGCTCCATCTTTCCTTTGGTTCGCGCTGCTTCGCCCGCTCCTTCGGAACGGAAGCGTTCAGCAATCTGCTGGCGTTCGGAGATCATCTGTTCGTAGATTTGAGGTGCGACAGACTGGTTGTAGTTGATGCGCTTGAAGCGCAGATCAAGCAGGTTAATCCCCAGCTCCTCCAACTTTGATTTGGCGATCTCATAGACGTTCTGCTCGATGGCTCGACGTCCAATTTTGATGGGTTCAAAGTTGATTTCTTTGTCGGTTTGCAAATCAGTCGTTTCAGGTTTGCGATCCTTGGTGGATCTGACCACTTCAAGAAGGTCGTGCTTTGCGACTGCGTTTCGGGTTTCAGATCCTAAAATGTCGTCAAGGCGTGACAAGGCACTTCGTTCGTCCCTCAGGGTCTTGAAGTAAACGAGAGGATCTGAAATCTCCCATCTTGCGAAGGTGTCGACCTGAATGTAGGTCTTGTCCCGCGTCGCCATTTGGGAGCTCATGCCATCCCAGGCCAGAACACGCTTTTCAATAACATTCATTTTCACGATAAACGGCAGCTTGAAATGTAATCCGGCCTCAGTGACAGGGTCTCCTACGGGCTTTCCAAACTGGGTTAAGATGACCTGTTGGTCTTCACGAACGGTGTAAA
>JBDNAG010000100.1:0-2904 GCA_039768565.1 Akkermansiaceae bacterium
GTAGCTGAGGCTCTTGCCTTGGCTTTCAACGTGGCATCCTATGCGAGCTTTGCTTTTCTCGGTGCTGTATTGGCCCTGAGAAGTGACCAGGAGGAGTTTTCCTTCATCATCCCATACGTTCGTTTTCGTCAGGATGCTGCCTCCGGGCAGCTTCTTATTCTCGATGCCGAGGTTATCATGGATGGTCGGCTTCCCTCACTCATGGCTGCTGGTTTTCTGACCGGACGGGTATTGGTCCCTCAATTCGTTCTCGATGAATTACAGGTCATGGCCAATTCCCCGGCCGCGGCCAAACGCCAGCGTGGTCAGCGTGGACTTGAAATTCTGAGTGAGCTTCAAAAAAACCCGGCAGTCCCGATCTCCATTCAGGATTCCCGCGGCATGGCCGAGGACGAGTCCTTTCAAGGACGACTTGTCCAGACTGCAAAGCTGCTTTCCGGTCGCCTCATTACTATTGATGAGAACCTGACCAAAGTGGCTCATCTTCAGGGGGCGGACATTATCAATCTCAATGATCTCTCGGATGCTTTGAAACCGTCAGTAGTGGTTGGGGAGTCGGTTCGCCTTGCTTTGGTTCGTGCTGGAAAAGACGATCACCAGGCGGTTGGCTACATGCCAGATGGGACGATGATTGTGGTCAACCACGCCATTAACAAAATCGGAACATCCCAGGATGTGACGGTGATCAGCACCCTCCAGACGAGTGCCGGACAAATGGTTTTTGCCGAGCTAAACAGCAAAGAAGAATCCTAGGATGTCGGTGGCTAAGGCGATCTCGGTCACGCAGCTGGCCCGGCGGATTCGAAATCTCCTTGAGATTCAAATTGGCGATGTTTGGGTTGAAGGCGAAATTAGCAATCTGCGAAAGCAGGGAAGTGGACATTGGTATTTTTCGCTGAAAGATCAATCAGCTCAAATTTCCTGTGCCATGTTTGGAGCACAAAGGCGTGCTGGTAGCGAGTTTATTGAAGACGGTGCCAAGGTTCAGCTTTTTGGCGAAGCCAGCTTTTATGAGGCTCGTGGCAGTACTCAATTAATTGTTAAAAAAGCCCAAGCAGTTGGGGTTGGTGATCTTCAAGCGCGGTTTGAGGCTTTGAAAAAGAAGTTGGATCGCGAGGGGCTTTTTTCCCGGGAGCGAAAGAGCTCGCTACCAATGTTCCCTATGGTCATTGGGATCGTGACATCTGCAACCGGAGCGGCCTTACAGGATATGAAAAATGTCCTTTTGCGCCGTGCCCCATGGCTGACGGTTGTTCTGTTTCCAGCCGCTGTTCAGGGGAAAGGAGCAGAGAAGGGCATCGCCCGAGCAATTCGGCAAGCAGGTCGGGTCCAAGATGACGGTGTTCCCCGTCCCGAGGTTTTGATTGTTGGCCGTGGTGGGGGCTCTTTGGAGGATCTCTGGAACTTTAATGAAGAGATCGTTGCTCGCGCGATTGCGAATTGTCCCATTCCTGTAGTCAGCGCAGTGGGTCACGAAATTGATTTTACGATTTCAGACTTTGTGGCTGATTTGAGGGCTCCGACGCCAAGTGCTGCAGCAGAATTGGTAGTGCCGGATCAAGTGGAACTTCGCGATCGCTTGGCAAGTTTAAAAGCCCGTCTCAATCGAGTTGTGGAGGGCCGCTTGGACCGTCTTTCCGACCAGCTCGACTACTGTGAACGCAGTATTTTCGGTCAATCGCCCGAGCGGAAGCTGCAACACCAGATCTTCCAGTTGGAAGGATTAAAGAGAGCGTTTGGGAGTGCGGTTGAAAATTCCCTGAGGGAGCGGGAGCGTCTTATCGAAAATTATCAGTCCAATTGGGACCGCTATCACCCGCGTGAGATCTTAAAGAGACGTGATGAAAAGGTCGCGCAGCTTCGAAACGGATTCCTACTTGCGTCAGCTCATGCTCTGGAGGCCCAGGAAAACCGTCTCGAGAATCTTTCGTCCCTCCTTCATGCCCTTGGGCCCGGTAGTATCCTCAAGCGAGGATTTTCGGTCACTTACGGCTCCCATGGGGAGATTGTCAAATCAATCGACGACGTTGCCCCGGGAGATGAATTGAAGACTCAAGTTGCCGATGGCGCAATCAAGAGCATTGTTCCGGAGTAGTTCCTAGAATGGAATGTCGTCGTCGCTTGGATCAGGCTCGCTGTCGAAGCTGCTGTCAAATGAGCTCGGTGGTGGATCGGCCGGAGCACCTTCCTGATTACCGCCACCGCCACCAGATTTTGAGATCTTCCAGGCATTCAAGTCGACGTAGTAGTTTCCATTATACTCTCGGCCGCGAACATCAAAGGTTACCGACAACTCATCTCCAATGCTGACTGAGTCAAGGATACTGATCTTGTCCTTGAGCGCTCCAAACTTGATGAGTTGTGGGTATTTTCCATCGGGGACCTCAATGACGAATTCACGTTTGGAAAATCCGCTCGCGAAAGTCTGTGTGTCCTGAAGAACTTTTAAAGTGCCGGTGAGTTCGAATGAGTTAGCCATGTCGTTATTGATGTTTTGGTAGTTATTTAAAGTGTCTTCTTATCACAAACTCCTCCTGCTCCCAAATCAGCTCTGAGTTTGGGAAAAGGTGCTCATATTGCGGGAAGTAGGTGTCGCCTTCGTGGGAATCGGGCACGTGGGTAATGACGATATCGTTGAGGATCGGCAGGAAGAACCGGTAGATTTGTTCACCTCCAATAATGAAAACCTGTTGGTCCATCAACGGGAATTCGTTGAGCTCCTTGGGGTGGTGTATCGATTTAACACCATCATGATGCCATGCATGATCACGCGTGATTACGATGTTTTGGCGTTTAGGAAGAGGTCGGCCAATTGAATCGAATGTCTTACGTCCCATCACGATGGGATGACCGGAAGTGTGCTTCTTAAAGAACTTCAAGTCGTCCGGGATATGCCATGGAAGA
>JBDNAG010000015.1:0-25037 GCA_039768565.1 Akkermansiaceae bacterium
CATGCAAGGTCTTGGCCGCCATATGCGGGGGCCAGGAACAATTTGTAAAACGCTGTGACTGATTAGTCGTGGTTCTTTTTGCCCAGTATTGATCGATAGAAGTCGACCAGTGAGTTGGCTTCACGCTGGATAGTATAGCCGTCTTCAACGTGCTTGCGTCCGGCAATTGCCATTCCGGTTAGGTCTGAATCGAGGAGTTTTTCAAGGGCTGACTGTGTTGCCCTTAGATCTTCGGTCGGAACCGTGAAGCCGTGGCATCCTTCGATGATGATGTCCTGCCAGGCTCCGGCGTGTGAGGCCAGCACCGCGCAGCCGCTTGCCATCGCTTCCGGGATGGTAAGTCCAAACCCTTCGTTTCGAGAGAGGGCGGCTACGATAGACATCCCTTGAAACAAGCTAGGCAGGGCATCGCCAGGCTGTTTTCCATGGAAAATGATCCGCTTGGTAAGTCCGGCGTGATCGATTTTCGACTGAAGGTGTCGTTGGTAGTCTCGAAATTTGGGGGTTGTTTCTCCAACGATGATGATGGTCGGTTTGGGGTTTTTCTTGAGGACGGGAATTGCTGAATCGACAAGCACATCAATTCCTTTGGACGGGCGAACGCGCCCAAAGATTCCAATTCCGAATTCTCCTGAGAAACCGAGGGCTTTCCATGCTTCCTTCTTGTCAGCGGGGGGTAGGTAGCGCTCCAAATCGATTCCGTGCGGAATGACGACATCCGCCGGAGTTTCGAGGTAGGAATTTGCAGCGGAGCAAGTAGTAATGATTCCGTCCATCCGTGACATTAACCAGCGTGTGAATCGAGTATGATGACGCTGTGCGGTCGAGGTGAAGATGATTTTGATCTTTGCTCCAAGTCGACGAGCGGCGAGAGCTTGGATCATTTCATCGTTTCGGCGGGCATGGAAAACGCGGATTTTATCTTTTTGCGAAACAAGGTCCCGGAAGCGAATTGTGGGAGTGTCCGTGGGAAGGTGGTGGCTACCCATCACCGTGAGAGGCATCAGCTTTTGCACCTCTGGAAGTGTCTGGAGCATCGTCGATGTGACGCCTGAAAAACGCTTGTTCGAATTACCGAGAATGAGCTGGGGAACTTCCATTTAATCGAGTTCGGTAGGATCGTGCGATCGATGCGCGAGACATAGCCCAATTGTGCCGATGAGAAGCAGATAGCTGGCGAGGAGTTCGAGGTAGGCCCCTACAGTTTGCGGGACATCGGGGTGGTAATTTTCCCCGAGCGATGCTTTCCAGAGCAAGGAAGTGCCAAGAAAACGGGCGAGGACAAAAATGAGCATAAAAGCGGAGGCGAAGAATCCCGCCGCCGGTCGTGAGACGAATTCGCCAATGAAGGCCCCAAGGTGCTGTTTGTGATTTTTGAATTTAAAGAGAGCATAAAGCCCGAGCGGGAAGAAGAACCATTCGACCGCGAAGTGCGTGGTTTTTTCAATCAGGTCGTCACTTTCACCCAACGCGGAGGCCAGGGTAATGGCCCCCATGATTTGGTAGAAAGGGCCCACCTTGCCGGCGGGATGGGCTGCGCCAAACCAAAAAGCGGAAGTCATCAGGAGCAGGACCAATTGCAGCCCCTCGACAATCCCTTCTTCGGTCGGGAGATTTGGCTTATCGGGAAGCCAGGCTGGAAAAAAGATCACGAAAGATCCCGCCAGAACGAGAGCGGTCGAAACGAGAGACTGTTTCCAGGGCTTTTCAGGTTGCTCGTTCACTTAAGTCTAATCTCGCTGATGGTGGAAGCGCTTGCAAGGTTATCGTTTTAGTAGTTCCTAGTAATCAACAGAACGCAAGGTCAGCCCGTCGGGCGGAGCACAGAGGGGTGATTTTTTCCCGGAAGGTGAGTTTACAAGATCGTAGAGATCATCTTGTCGCAAGTAGCCTTGCGCAGCTTGCACTGCTCCTCCGGTGAGGAGGCGGACCATTTTATATAGAAAACCATTTCCGGTGAAGGTGATCAGGTAACCTTCATCGATCTGTTGAAAATCAGCCCGGGTGATTTCGCGGACGTAGTTGGTTTCTTCGGTTTCGTTACCCCGGTTTGCAGCGAAGGCGCGGAAGTCGTGGCTTCCCACGCAATGTGATAGCGCCTCCGT
Source organism: Akkermansiaceae bacterium (assembly GCA_039768565.1). GTDB lineage: Bacteria > Verrucomicrobiota > Verrucomicrobiia > Verrucomicrobiales > Akkermansiaceae > SW10. The sequence goes on from JBDNAG010000015.1 coordinate 2,106, forward strand.
GAGGTCAACCGGGTTGAGCTGACGGGGTAGATGCCAGGCCCGTTTAGCTAGAAAGGGGGGCAGAATGGGGGAGAGGCAGAGTCGGTAGGTGTAGGTTTTTGAGCGGGCTGAAAAGCGGGCGTGAAAGTCATTGGGAACCTCCTCGCATTCCATGATCCTGATCTCAGGAGGGAGTTTGGTGTTGAGCGCGGGAACCCAGTTGAAGGGGTTCATGGTGAGATGGTCCGGAGCATCAAAATGAGCGACTTGTCCCAGAGCGTGAACGCCGGCGTCGGTCCTCCCGGAGCCATGAAGGCGGATCTTTTCCTTGGCTATTTCGGCGAGAGCTACCTCAATCCGTTCCTGAATAGTGTCGGCATTGGGCTGAATTTGCCATCCTCCGAAGCAGGTGCCGTCATAAGCAATGGTGAGTTTGAGGTGCATGGTAGCTGGGGTATGGGCTCAAGACGTCTAGGCGGCTGGGCCTGCAGGGCAATCGTAGTTGGGTGCTGGCTGCTTGTGAAGTCCTCACGCCCCCAATCGGACAATACGGGGATGTGCTAGATGGGATTTGCCCTTGTTTCTTTAGGGTGGCTCCATTAGCACGTTCCCCTCTGCGGGATTCGTCCCTGCGGGAATCCTTATTATGTCAGCACTTCATAAATTGGTCACTCCCGAGTCGGTCATTCTCGAACTTACTGAGACTGATCACGAGGAAGTGGTGCTCGAGATGATCGGTCATCTCTGCAAAATCGGCAAAGTGTCCTCTGGAGACTGTTATTGTGTGGGAAACGCGGTCCTCGAGCGTGAGTCGCACATTGGCACCGGGTTGGGATCCGGCGTGGCCATTCCTCACGCAAGAGTGAAGGGCTTGAAGGAAACCTTGGCCGTCTTTGGGCGTTCCCCTGAGGGGGTCGATTTCGATTGTCCGGATAATGCGCCCTCACATCTCATTTTTCTGATGCTTGTTCCCGATGATCAGGGAGCGAGACATCTTCAATTGCTTTCCGAGTTAGCCCGCTTGTTTCATCAATCAGATCGGCGTAAGGCGCTAGAAAGTGCAAAGACCGCAGATGAAATCTGTGATGTCTTCAATTCGGCCGTTCCAGTTTAAATTTCATCAGTTATGACCATTTCCGAAATTCTCCGCGAAAAAGTGCTCACTGCCCTCGAGTCGCTCGAAGTTGCGCTTCCTGATCCTACTCGGATTCAGGTGAGCAAGGCTGCTGACCTGCGTTTTGGTGACTTTCAGTGCAACGTCGCCATGATGTTGGCGAAAAGGCTTGGGAAAAACCCGCGTGAGTTTGCGGAGGACTTGTCTGGTAGGATAGAAGCAGAGGAACTCTGCGAAATCTCGATTGCCGGGCCGGGATTTTTGAATTTCACCCTGAAGGTAGAAGCTTGGGCGCAATTGGCGCGGTCCCAGTGGGAGTCCGATGATTTATTGGTTTCTCAAGTTGAAGCTCCGCAAACAATCGTGCTTGATTTCTCGGCCCCAAATGTTGCGAAGCCGATGCATATTGGTCACATCCGCTCTACCATTATCGGTGAATGTCTCTCCCGCGTTGCCTCCAAGATTGGTCACAAGGTCATCAAGGATAACCATATCGGCGACTGGGGAACCCAGTTTGGCATGGTGACGTGGGCTTGGAAAAAAGGGGTCGATGAAGATCGTCTGGAGACCGAGCCTCTTCAGGAATTATTGCGCCTCTACCGGAATGCCTCCGATGCTTCGAAGGAAGACGAGGAGATTAAGGGAGAGTGTCGAGCGGAGTTGGTGAAGCTTCAGCAAGGTGATACCGAGAATAAGGCTATTTGGGAACGCTGCCTCGCGCTCTCACGGAAGGGACTTGATCGGATTTATGATCGGCTTGAGGTGAGCTTCGATCACTGGATGGGCGAAAGTGCCTACAATGATGCTCTGGCCCCTTTGGTGGATCGATTGGTTTCCGATGGCCTTGCGCGTGAAAGCGATGGTGCGATCTGCATTTTTTCCGATGAATCGGGTAAGCCCAAAAATGACCCTTTTAGGATCAACCGTGACGGCGAGTGGCAGGATTTTCCGATGATGATCAGAAAAAGCGACGGTGCCTTTAACTACGCTACTACAGACATTGCCACCGTGCAGCATCGCGTGAACGAGTGGCAGGCTGATCACATTTGGTATGTCGTGGACTTCCGCCAGGGTGGTCATTTTTCCCAGCTCTTCGATGCTTCGAAACGTCTTGGTTTTGATCAGGTAGATTTGGTTCATATCGCCTTCGGGACCATCCTCGGGAAGGATGGGAAACCATTGAAAACCCGGGCGGGGGATTTGCCGCAGCTGGAAGATGTTCTCAATGACGCGGTGAAAGCGGCCCAGGTCGTGGTGGATGAAAAAAGCCATCTTGAAACCGCTGAAGAGAAGGCTGCACTTGCAGAATTGATTGGAGTGAATTCTGTGAAGTTCACTGAGCTCTCCCATCATCGTATGTCGGATTATGTGTTCGATCTCGATAAGATGGTGGCACTCGAAGGGGATACCGCGCCTTATCTGCTTTACAGCTATGTTCGTTCGCGTTCGATTTTCAGAAAGCTGGATGAGGAGGTCGAGTTGGAGGGGGGGAATCTTAAGCTCACTGAAAAAGCCGAGATTCATTTGGTGCGGATGTTGACCCGCTACAGTGATCAAGTGCATCAGGTGCTTGAAGATTTTCGTCCGAACTTACTCGCGACCTATCTCCTCGAGTTGGCGCGCGCTTTCCACTCCTTCTTCGAAGCCTGTCCTGTCCTGAAATCCGAAGGGCAAATCCGCGAAAGTCGTTTGATACTTTGTGACCTCACCTCGCGGGTCCTTAAAGATGGATTGAATCTGTTGGCGATTCCTGTCCCCGAGCGAATGTAAGTCATGAAGAATCTGATCGTCATTAAAATTGGCACGGGTGTTTTGACCCGCGAAAATGGAACGCTTGATGGTGCGTCTTTGGTGCGTCTTGTCACGGCCGTCGCCGGGCTCAAGGCTCAGGGGTATCCCTGTGTGATGGTTTCCTCCGGAGCTGTCGGAGCAGGTGTGAGTTCGCTTGATCTGACCGCCTATCCCGATGACGTCGAGACCCGCCAGGCGGCAGCTGCGATTGGTCAGGCCCGCCTCATGCAGAGGTATCAGACAATCTTCGAGCAATTCGATTTGGATGTGGCCCAGCTTCTTTTGACAGGGGCGGATCTGCAGGAAAGCAGGGAGCGAATCTCAGCGACGATGCATCGGCTCCTTGAAGAAGGGGATATCATTCCCATCGTCAATGAGAACGACTCGGTAGCGATCGAGGAACTCCGGGTAGGGGATAACGATATGCTCTCGGCTCGAGTCGCAGAGTTTTTGAATGCGAGTCAACTCATCATGTTTACAACCGTGGACGGGCTCCTTGATGAGGAAGATCAGCTCATTGAGAAAGTTGGAGAGCTTTCCAAGGTTGATGGGTTGATTCGGGCTGAAAACGGAAAGTTTTCTATTGGAGGAATGGCTTCGAAACTTCAAGCGGTGGAGTATGCGACCCAGGCCGGAATTGGGGTTCTGGTCGCCAATGGTCGTCGTCCCGAGCAACTATCCGAATTGGTCGAGGGCAGGGGGCGCTGCACCCGATTTGGTTCTTCGTCTTCGAATTCTTAAGTTTCTTTGTTTTCAGCTCAATTTTAAAGCCCAAGCTCTCCCTCTAAGAGAGGTGGCCAAAATGAAGCCTTTGACGGCTGTTATTGCTGTACAGTCGAGACTCAGCAGGTGGGTGATTTATCTCCCCCTTGGTATTCAGTTCCGGTGCACCGTGTGTCGTCATGATAGCAACGCCATGATTTTCGACACCTCTTGCCGCCAAATCGACAATGTAAGAAATCTTACCTCGCTTGGAGCTGATTAGCATGATGTCCTTGCCCGAAAGCTGCTTTTGAGGTTAGAGAGAGGATTAGTCGAACGATGATTAGTGCGACGGTATTACTGATTGTTCTCATAGTGATTGAGTGCTTTTCACGGGGGTTGAAGAATTGGCGGGATCTCCCAAGAGCCGTCGCTATGATTTAGAATGCGCAGAGTATCTCGACAGCTCTAGGAATTCCAAAAAAATCTTAGTAAGGGCAATAAAGCTAGGTAAGGCAAAGTCGATAGAGCGTCTCTTTATGGTCGTCTCTGTAACTCTTTGAGGTATGCACTACTCCGCTGAGGTTAAAAATTATAAAAAATAAAGGTCGATTGGATGATCCAAGGGATCAAAATTCCCGAAGAATACGGTCGTGATCAGTTGGCGCTTCACTTGGGAAAGGAGTGGGCGCATCCTCGAAGAATGACGAAAGCGGAAAAGTCCTTCTTGTTTGATCTTCTCGAAACTCCGAGTCCGACTGGTTTTGAAATGCCCGGCCAAAAGGTCTGGGCGAAGTATGTCGGTAAGTTCGCCGATTCGGTAGAGTGTGATGCTTATGGTTCAACCTGGGCGACCCTGAAGGGGGCTTCCAAAAAGGTGGTGATGTTGGAAGCTCACGCCGACGAGATTGGCTACATGATCAAATATATTACTTCGGATGGGTTTCTCTATCTTGACCGCGTGGGTGGAAGTGACTCGGCGACCGGTCGGGGAAGGCGAATTCAGATCATGGGTGACAAGGGGGCTGTGCCGGGAGTAATCGGAAATACTGCGATTCATCTTCGTCGTGATTCTCTGGGGAGTGAGAAGGCTCCCAAAATTCACGAGCTGTGGGTGGATGTCGGCGCTTCGTCACCGGAGGATGTTGCCAGGCTGGGGTTGCGGGTCGGGCATCCGGCGGTTTATGCAGATGGGCCGACTGAATTGGGTGAAAACCGCGTGGTGAGTCGGGCGGTTGATAACCGGATTGGTGGTTTCATGATCGCCCAGGTGATGAAAAAGTTGGCGGCATCAAAAACGAAGCCGGCTTTCACGGTGGTATGCTTGAACGCGGTTCAGGAGGAAATCGGAGGTTTCGGCGCGGCGATGGCAACCCACCGGATTCAGCCCGATGTATGTCTTTGCACGGATGTGACACACGCGACGGATACTCCGGGGCTTAGTGCTCCGATGTATGGGAAGGTGGATTTGGGAGGCGGACCAACTGTGACCCATGGCTCCGCGAGTCATCCGCTGGTCGTGGAGAGGTTGCTTGAAGTCGCTAAGAAAAAGAAGATCGATATTCAGCATGAAGCGGCCAGTCGCTTCACTGGAACGGATACTGATACGATATTCCAATCTCGCGACGGAGTTCCCAGTGCGTTGGTCTCGCTGCCCCTGCGCTGCATGCATTCTGTGATTGAAATGGCGGCTTATTCGGATGTGGACGCGACCACGAATTTGATGGCGGGATTCGTGGAAAATCTCAAAAAAGGCGAGAGCTTCCATCAAACCTTGAAGTGAATCGATTTTTTCGGGTGACTGATCAGCTGCAACTGCTCTAATCGGCCAGATGAAAAAACGTCGTGGGCGCAGGGGATTTTGGTGGTGGTCTTGGCTTTTGGTCTTTCTGGTAATTGGGGGGGTCGTGGGAGGCTTTTTCTACGGTAAGAAGAAGTGGGACGAAACGCCCAAGGAATATCTGGCGTATGCGACCCTTTCGTTTCAAGTACGTGATATTTTTGTATCCTCCAAAAATGGAATTCAGGCCGGATCCACCGGAGTGGCGGATGCCAATGAAGCGGAGGTGCTTCGCCAGCTAAAGTCGGAGGAAACTATGAAGGGAATCGTCCTTAATTTGGACTTCCCCAACAAATGGGGAGTCAGCCCAACGGATGTGGTTTCGCAATTGGTGGTTGGACTTGATTTGGATTTGGATCAAGCCAGCGATCAACTGACAATAGCGGCCCGTTTAAATGATCCTCAAGAGGCTGCGGATTTTGCCAATGCCGTGGCGACCGAAATGCCAGATTTGATCAAGCGAATTGATGAACAGAAGAAGAAGGAGGGAGTTGAGCAACTAACGCGAGAATCCCAACCTCTTATTGAGCAGGAGGCTGCGGCGAAAGGTAAACTTAAGCAGGCCTTGGCGGCGAAGGGTGTGAACATCGAGCCGGGCCCTGGAGTTGATCTGGGGGACTATCTTTATATTCCGGAAGTGCTGGATGCCAAACTGGAGTGGGATTCCGCAAGTGAATCATTAAAGGATGTATTCGAAGATCAGGCCGAGTATCGCAGCTATTGGGCGAAAACTGTGAAACCATCGTTCGTGATGGCAAAAGCGGTCGCTCCACCAACTTTTGTTGGACCTAATTTGCAGCCCTTTCAGGTCAGATGGTCGGTTTATGGGATGACGGCAGGAATGGTCGTTGGCTCCTTGCTGATGCTCATTTGCTGGAAACTTTTCCCCTGATCCGGAGAGGTGATTCCAAAAGACCGAGGCTTGTATCCTTGGACTTGCGGTGCAAGAGTTTTGCAGATGCGTTGGATTGTTGTGTATTTCCTCGTGACCTCATTGAGGGTTTTTTGCGGAGAACCTTCTGAAGTCGCTCTTGAATTATTGCGTGGACTCGATGGTGAATTGACCGAGCCCGAGGTTTCCGCTAGCCTTGCCATTTCTCGTTTTTGTGGACCAAAAAAGAAAGAGAGCATTTCCGGCCGATGGGAAGACCGCGGTTCATGGGCCAAAGCTGGCAATTATTCTTTCGAACTACTCCGCGAAAAGGTGGATGGTGATCTTTCGTCTGTCTTGATCGGTGCAACTTCTCCAAATGGTCCCGATGTGAGTGTGGTGATTTCTCTGGGCCTCGTGAAAAAAGAGGACAAATGGAAGGTCGCACCAGTGGAGGGAAGTTTTGAAAACACGGGGCTTGGTTTTGGTGCTGGCGTTAAGAAGCGGATGCGGGATTTGGAGGCTTGGATGGCCCTGGAGCGGACTTCTTCGATGACTAATTTACTTCAGTCCGAGATGGAAAAATTTCGGAAGGAAATGGAAGGGGCAGTGTCTGCCGAGACGCTCTCCGAAAATAGTCCCAAGGAGGTCATACGGAATTTCTTGGCAGCGGCAGAGGCGGGAAATACTGATGCGATGATCGTTTGGCAGGGCTTTCTTGAGCGGGATTCCCTCCCTGAAAGAGATTGGGAAATGCATCTGAGGGCGACCCGGAAGGGGATGGCAAACAAAGACAAGCAGCGAGTCTGGCGCCTACTCACATCTAAAAAGGTGATGAAGGAAGTTGTTTCCGGCTCCGGAGATCAGGAAGAGGCAGAGTTTTTGGTGGGCTTTCTTTCGAGTTATGAGACGTCGCCGATGGATGAACGCTTGAATCCCGTCCGTTTTCAACTCAACAAAACAGAGCAAGGGTGGCGCGTATCTTTACCTGCTTTTTTCTCCTATGCAGACCAGACTAGCGGGGCTTTTCGATCGGCTCGCAATGATGAATTTGATTGGGAGGATCGTAAAGGGGTAAAGCAGATGTTCCACGTCTTTGAGGAGTTGAACGATGCAGTCAGATCAGAGAGCCCGGAAGCTCTGCTTGAAGCCGTTATCGGCGATTTGAAAACGGGAAGCCTGAATCCCTTCTTGCAACGTCATTACCGAGAGGAAGAACAGGCTGTCGAAGTGGAGAAAAAAGTTGAAGATGGTGAGGGGCAGTTATTGCTGCAGGCAAGGAATTTTGGACGCCGCGGCAATAATCCGTTCGATGATCGCCGTTCGGGGCGCTACATCGAGTCTGTGAAATGGTGGGGAACTTCGCTGAAGTCAACCGACACTATTTCAGCCCGGGTTGCCAAGTTTTATAAGGAAGAGAAAATTGCGCTCGGCGTGCTTTCACTCTCGGGCGCTGGTGAGAGTTGGAAGCCGAAGTATCAGAGGATTTGGATGGGGCAGGATGAATCTGGTTGGATGATCTTACCCGGTGATATTAGTCCGATGTTGGGAACTTACCCCGAAAAGTGGGAGAAGGGCGTGCGCGTCTTGTCAGAGCAATTTCTCAATGATGAAGCAAAAATGGAGGAGGAATTTCTCGCTGACGTTTTGAAAGTTCTCAGTCTCGAGAATCCGAATGGGAAAGTGGCATCAGAAGCTGATGCCAAGAAGTTGGTTCTCGAATGGCGTCGTATTGCGAGGGAGGAAGATATGATGACACTTCTGAAGTCGTCGGCCGTGCGTATGTTGCCGGCCAAGCCAACCGGATTGCTCAGTGCTCTGGGATTTGTCCGGAATGGGGCTGTCACTGCGGTGGTCCCGGATGAGATGATCGGAACGAAAGCGGCAGGCCGATTTCGTGGTGTCTCCATGATGATTGGAAAGGGGCGGGGTGTCCGTGCCTGCCCGCTTATTTTGGTTGTTCCGACCGAAAGTGGTCACAGTGTTCTCGTTGATATCGAGCTTCCCCTTGAAACCAATAAGGGGATTAGGCTTATGAACGACGATCGCCTGGAGGGTCTCGCCAAGGAAATGTCAAAAGAGGATCTCGCGTCCATTGAGGAATTGAGGGAGTGGCATCAAAAGCTCTCCCGCCCTGTTTGGGATAAGTGGAAAAGCGAACAAGCAGCTGGTAAAGAATGAGCGGAGCAGCGGAGATAGTTAGTCGACTGGAAGCTTCGGTGAAGTCGGTGATGTTGGGGCAGGAAGAAACGGTTCGCCGTGTCATCGCGACGATGATTGCAGGTGGCCATGTTCTCCTGGAAGATGTTCCGGGAACTGGAAAAACGACACTGGCGAAAGCGATTGCAGCTTCGATAGGTGGGGGAGATTTTCAACGAATCCAGTTCACTCCAGATTTATTGCCATCGGATATTCTTGGGGTCAGCGTGCTGGACTCCCGGAATGCGAATTTTGAATTTCATCGCGGCCCGATTTTCAGCGATATTCTATTGGCTGACGAGGTGAATCGGGCTTCCCCAAGGACGCAGAGTGCTCTTCTTGAAGCGATGGCTGAGAAGCAGGTGACGGTGGAGGGGAATCGCTATGATTTGGGTGATTTGTTTTTTGTCATCGCGACCCAAAACCCGGTCGAGCTTCGGGGGACTTATCCACTTCCGGAAGCGCAGATGGATCGCTTCGCTTACCAGTGTTCTTTGGGGTATGTTTCGGTTGATCAGGAGATGGCAATCTTGAACGCGCAGGAGCAGGCGCATCCATTAACCCGGGTCGAGCAGGTTGTGACCCGCGATGATTTACTGGTCGTTAATAAGGCCGTCACGGAAGTGACCATCAAGCCGGCTTTGCAGGAATATCTGGTCCGGTTGGTGGCTGAAACCCGGGGACGCTCGGGAGTGAAGTTGGCAGCAAGTCCAAGAGCTTCCTTAAATTTGATGAGGATTTCCCAGGCGCTTAGTTTGCTTGAAGGTCGAGATTTCGTCCTTCCTGAAACGATTCAGGCGTTGGCCCCAGGAGTGATCGGACATCGCTTGGTCTTGGAGGCTGATGCACAGTATGCTGGTCGCACCGGCCAGTTGGTGGTCTCGGAAATCGTGGAGGAACTTGCGGTTCCGGTTTAATCACGGGTGTTTAGGCGATGGCAAACTGGATCGCTGAGAACATTCCGGCAGCCACGATTGCTATGATGCTAAACCAGAGTGCAAGGTCAAAGGCGGGTGATGGCCTGAGTTCTTTTGGCAGCCATTTGTAGCGCATGATGATGGCGGCGAAGACCACGATCAGCAAAATGATCATGGTGAGGGCTCCCCCGATGATTACCATGAACCCGGGTTTACCAATTGTGAAGTAGAGGATGCTCCAGATGATGGGGAAGATGACCGAGAGTATTGCGATTGATTTGCGGCGCTGTTTCTCGTCGTTGAAATCAATCCATCCAAATTGACCAAATGCATCGGAAAATAAGCGGGTCCACGCGGCCAGAGCTGCCAGAAGGGTGGAGAAAAGAACAACAACCGCTCCGATAAGAAAGGCGTTCTCAGCCCAGGGGCCAAGGCTCTGGGTATACATTGTCGAAAGAACGGTGATGAGCTCATTTCCTTCGGGAACGACCTTCTGGCTATGAAGGATGGCGGCACCCAAAAGATAAAACAAGGCGGTCACGAGGGTGTAGCAGACCATTGAAAGAACCGCATCCAGCTGCATGACGCGGATCCAGCCTTTGGCTCGGGCCAGCCATTCGGATGAGCGCGTATCGGGTTCCGGTCCCGTAAAGGAGGCGTAACCTTTCTCGATTAGCCAGTAGTTGTAGGCGAGGACCTCATCTCCGCCGACCCCGGTTATGCTGAATGTTCCAAGGGCTACCAGAATTAATGCTGTTGCCGGCAATTCAAAATTGAGGCCTGAGGCAATCTCGCTTCCGGAAATCGCGAAGGGAGTCCATTGCAATGAGACGAGAGAAACTACGGTGAAAATGGTGAAGAGTCCGATCATGATGATGGACCATTTTTCAATGGGCCCATAGATTCCTCGTGAAACAACAAGAATTGTCAAAGTCGCAGCGATTATGGTCCAGATAACGTTGCTATAATCTCCAAAATTATAGAGTGCGGAAAGAGCAAGGGCTACTCCACCGATTATTCCGCCGACCTGAAGATTCTTCAGGCTATGGGTGATAAACCAACTCCATACCGCCCAACCGGCATTGCCGAACCTGGGGCCGGGGAGTGCGTTTAGCGCCTGCATTGAGGTCTTTCCTGAGTAAATGGTGAAGCGTCCAAACTCGACCTGGATGGCAACCTTGACGAGACAAGAAAAGAGAATGATCCAGAGGAAGGTAAACCCGACTTTGGCCCCAAAGATGGTGGTGGCAATCAGCTCGCCTGATCCGACGATTGAAGCTGATAAGACAAAACCCGGGCCAAGCCTCTTGGCTGTGCTAAGCCAATCGGTTGGAGGTGCCACGATTTTCTCGGGTGTTCTTACATAGGGATTAGCCATGAAGGGGACTATGAACAGGATGCCAGACTTCGAAAATCTCCAAATTCAATAGATTGGATCTTTGGCTGATGGACTATCTCAGGAAGACAATTGAGAGGAGCGATGTTGTTTCAGGGAGGAGCTTCTCAAGAACGTTCATCTTTAAAATTCCTATAAGATGGTCTGATGTTTTTATTAAATTTCGCGCAGTTGATAAGTTTTAAATGATTCCTTCTAAAGGCTGTTAGAAATTGATCCAAGAACATGATAGGGGTGCTGTTCCAAAGTCAGAGATAGAGAAATTCTATGGATCTGACTTGGAATTGCGAATTGATCGACATAGCTGATGAGTTGGGGTGACTCTTTGATATCGATGCAGACCGAATTATTATTGAGCTTACTTTGGTCAAAGAGGAGGTTGAATTCCGGCGTCAGGAACGCTCAATCCGTAAGCAAGGCCAGATCAGCTCGAATGAATTTATGAAGCCTTTATACCTTTGGCTCTTCATCGAGTTGCAAATATCAGATTGTTCAATACTCCCTGTAGATTTGATTTTGTTTTCGTCGATGCAAATTGCGCATGAGATTGCTGAGATGTCCCGAGCATCCGCAACTGGGAAAGGTCATCTACATCAATCTATGGAAATATTTGAGGGGAGTGGTCACGAAAATCATATTGAAGAACTATTGGTTTTGGAGCGCGACAGGCTTTTGGAACGAATCCATAACAAGGGTCGTGGGGGACGTGTTCAAGCGCTGTCGTTTGGTCAAGTATGCCACGTTATTTGAGGAAAACTGGTCTTTTTACGAGGTGCGCTTCGAAGTCGGAAGCGGTCTCATTGAACCTGACCTCGTGAATCGAGAGGAACACTTCGAACCCCTGGAGCAATATCAGGAAAATTATGGGGCCGATATTGTCCGTGAATTTCTATGGCGGCTTGGGAAACACGACCTGTTGCCAGCCTAGAGGAAAAAGCGGTCGTCCATAGGATGATCTCCTCTGGTATGAGAAGCTTCTCCGTTGGCCGCGAGGTGTACTAGTGCGTGGAAAACTTCCTCAGGATCGCAGCTGATGGCAGTGGCGACATCTTCCGCGCTTTTTCGGTCGGCAGTCAGATGCCCTCGCACTTCGTTTAGCATATCAAGGAATTCGGTCGCTGCGGCCTTGCCAGCTTCGACGCCCGGTTGGTGGTAGGCATTGATGTTCACCAAAGAAGCGTAAAAAGTTACCGTACGTTCAAATAAGGCGATTAGATGACCAAGCGTTCGTGGCGTGACTTCTTCAATCGAAATGAGAACTGAATGGCGCCCGTTATCGTAAAGAGCTCGGCGAGTGCCTCGCAGGAATCCTTGGAGATAATCAGCTGAAGTGTTTTCGCCCTCGATTGTTATGGAGTCGCCTGAGCGCCCTTTACGAACCTCGATGAAGGTTGCAAAGAAGTTGTGGAGTCCATCGCGAAGTTGCTGCACGTAAGCGTGCTGATCGGTTGAACCTTTATTGCCATAAACGGCAATTCCTTGGTTTGCAGGATTCCCATCGAGGTCTTCGGCCTTGCCAAGGGACTCCATGATCAGTTGCTGGAGATACTTTGAGAAGAGAACGAGAGAGTCCTTGTAGGGAAGCACGACCATATCGCGTTCACCTTTCCCGTTCCCTTCGTGATGCCAAGCAAGGGCGAGTCGCATGGCGGCATTGTTCTTCACTTTTGTCGATCGGGTCAATTCGTCCATCTCTTTTGCTCCGGCGAGCATTTCCTCGAAGTCGATGTCTTGGATTGCCATCGGGACTATGCCAACAGTGGAAAGCACCGAGGTGCGCCCGCCAACCCAGTCTTCCATGGGGAAGGTGGTGATGAATCCTTCTTCGCGTGCAAACTGATCTAGCTTGGACCCCTCGCCGGTGACTGCGATAGCGTGCTTGGCAAAATCAAGCCCGGCCTCCTCGTAAGCGTGCTTGGCTTCGACCATGCCATTGCGGGTTTCGGGAGTGCCACCGGATTTTGATATTACAACGGCAAGAGTTTTGTTTAGGTGGGCGCCAATTTCCTGTAGATCCCGATCCATTCCATCCGGATCGGTATTGTCAAAGAAGAAGGGCCGGATTTCATCAAGCTGTCCCAAGGCGTCATCGATGAGCTGCGGACCAAGAGCCGATCCTCCAATTCCAATGATGAGGATGTTCTTGAAGACTCCGCCGGAAGGCGGCGCGATTTCCCCGGTGGGAATCATTGAGGCGAACTCTTTGATCGCCTTGATGGGCTCGGTAATTTGGCTGCGAATTTCATTGTTCGGAGCGAGTTCGGGATTTCTAAGCCAGTAATGTCCCACCATGCGACCTTCGTCTGGATTTGCGACTTCTCCGGCTTCAAGTGCCTTGAGATCAGCAAAAGCTTTTTCAATTCGAGGCTTCATGGTGCTCTCGAAGTCATCCGCGATATTCATGCGGGAGAGATCGAGACTAAATCCGAGGTCGGGGTAGCGAAGAAGGTTTTCGGCGTATTTTTTAAAGGTCATGAACTTAGTAGGAAAGTAGTGCGTGAATATCGGAATGTCCCAGTACGTCGCGGCCGTTCAGCGCGGTCAGTTCGATCAGGAATGACACGCTAACGATGTCCGCATCAAGAGCTTTGAGCAGTTTGATCGCGGCCGCGGCGGTGCCACCGGTCGCGAGGAGGTCGTCGACCAAAAGGATCTTTTCACCCGGTTTTACGGCATCGGCATGAATTTCAACGACGTCTTCCCCATATTCAAGGCTGTAGGCCATTTGATGTGTCGTCCACGGAAGTTTACCTTTTTTGCGAACCGGGACAAAGCCGGCTCCGAGAATGTGGGCAACACCAGCCGCGAAAATGAATCCCCGGGCATCGATTCCGACTACTTTATCGATTTTTGCATCTCCGGCAGTTTCGGCCAAGAGGTCCAGTGAAGCCTTGAATAGCTCCGGGTCTCCCAGGATAGGAGTTATATCTTTAAATAAGATTCCGGGTTTAGGAAAGTCGGGAACGTCACGGATGGCGGAATCAAGATCGGCTGCGGTTGGCATGGCGGAAGACTAGGCACAAACTGTGACAGGGAAACCCTAAAGGGCGCATAGTCTTTCATCGAAATCAGAAATCGTTTTATCTTTTAATCTCGATAAAAAAATTGTGTGAGAAAAATTGTGAAAATTGCGTAAAATAACCCCATGGAAGATCGGACAAGATTGGACCGTCGCAAATTTCTTCGCGGACTTGGCGCTGCAGTAGGACTACCTGCCATGGAGTCTTTGAGCCCACTCATGGCCGAGACCACAGGCAGGGTTGCCTCGACTGCGAATGGTAGCCCGCTTCGAATGGCGTATCTTTATATTCCAAATGGAGTGAATCTGGAGCATTGGAAGCCGAAGGGAAAAGGAGGCAATTATCAACTCGGTAAGAGCATGAAGGCGCTCGAGGGGCTGAAGGGTGATATGCAGATTTATTCGGGCTTCTCCCATAAGAATGCTACAGCTGGCAAGGATGGCGCAGGTGATCATGCCCGGAGCAGTGCTACTTTTCTCACCGGACAACGTGCTAAAAAGACATCAGGTTCCGATATTAAGGTGGGTACCTCGGTCGATCAAATTGCGGCGCAACTTGTTAGGGATAAGACCCGCTTGTCGTCGCTCGAACTGACCTGTGACGGCGTGCGGAAGTCAGGGCGTTGCGACTCGGGATATTCCTGCGCCTATCAGTTCAATCTCTCTTGGAGATCCGAGAATCAACCGAATACCCCCGAAGCGAATCCACGGCTTGTTTTCGAGCGGCTTTTCGGAGCGGGATCGGCTAAGGAGAGGTCAAAGGGACTTGCCCAGCGCCGTGCAACCCAGAAGTCGATTCTGGATTTCATCTCGGATGATGCCAAGGCGATGCACAAGCATCTTGGTCGGAACGATCAGCACAAACTCGAGGAGTATCTTACCGGAGTGCGGGAAATTGAGCGCCAGATTCAAAAGAGCGAATCGTTGGGAGGACCACTAGATCCCGGTGTAGGCGCCCCCGAGGGGCAGCCCAAAAATTACAAAGATCACATGCGACTCCTCATGGATATGATGGTTCTCGCCTTTCAGACTGATAGTACGCGGATCTCGACCTTCCTTCTGGCTCATGATGGCAGCAATCGCTCATTTAAAGAAATTGGGGTCTCTGAAGGGCATCATAATATTTCCCACCATAAACGCCGTCGTGAGAATCTGGAAAAGATCCAGAAGGTCGACCAATTCTATATCGAGCAATTGGCTTACTTTATGCAGAAGATGAAGACTACCGAGGATGTCGACGGAAAATCGTTACTGCACAATTCGATGATAGTTTACGGAAGCGGAATTGCGGATGGCGACCGCCACAGCCACAGTGATCTTCCGATTATCTTGGCCGGGAGCGGGGGTGGAACTTTTGAAACTGGTCGTCATGTTGATCTTGGTGAAGAAGTTCCCTTATCCAATCTTTATGTCCGGATGCTCAACGAATTTGGTTCAGATACCAAAAATTTTGGAGACTCGACCGGAGCTCTGAAAAAGATTTAGAGGTTGCTGATTTTCAGAAGAAGGCCCGCTCCGGAGAAATCCGAAGCGGGCCTTCTTTTTAAATTCTGTTTTCTGAATTAGTTGGGGATAACGAAAATCTTGTTGGTGGTGGGATCAGTGGCAAGTTGACCTGGTTTCAATCCTTTGACGCTGACCTTGTTGTATGGCTTATGTGGGCTGATTACGATACCCGGAGTTTCGGTAGGGTGGGCGGCTGGATAATTTTTCGGGGCTGGCACGGGGGCTGGCACGGGGGCTGGAGCGATGTAACTACCAATGTTGGGAGGCGTCGCTTGGCCGTCCTGATTTTCCTTGTAAGCTCCATAGGCAGCTCCGCCCGCTCCGCCAATGGCCGCAGCTCTTCCGACATCCGTGCTGTCTCCACCCAAGATAGCCGCACCAACGCCTCCGACTACGGCACCACCAGCGCCGTATTTTTGTTGCGTGGGAGTACAGGAAACGAGAGTGAGAGCTCCAGCAGTAAGGCCGGCCGCAAGTGCATTATAGGTTTTCATGTGATCAGTTTAACGTGTTTTAGCGAACGCTTATTCATGATTCCCTTATTTTTCAGGTATGGCCATTAATAAATGCATTTTTTTTAGCATTCTAGGGTTTACGCTGCCAAGATTGCAAAGTCCTTTCTTGAAAGTAGACCTCTTTTCATTCTGGTTAGCTTTCTTGAGAAAGTCATGAAGGGCTCGAGTTGTCTAGGGGGAGTGTGACTGAATAGAATTGTCATCCATCTTTTTCCACCCATTTTCTAGCATCCCTTTGATGTTCTTCGCTAAGTTTATTGATGTTCAATTCGCTGCGGCGTCTTTTGATTTTCACGATACTGGTAATGCTAATATGCTTCTTGAGTAGAGCTTCAATTTCGTGGCCCTGAGTCTCGGTTAGACCTCGCGCCACAATATCACGAGGTTTTTTCGGGCATGAGTTCAGGAATATGGGGAAGGAGGAGGTGGCGGACTGGAGGAGCTTACATCGGGAGCGAATGCTAGTAAGGAACGACCATGATGATAAAGATGATGGCAAGCGGACGGAATTGAGGCTAGAACGCTCCACCGATGGCCGGAGATAAAAACGAGCTCGAAAAATGGGCGACTGATGTCATCTTTGGAAGAGCTCGGGGAATTGGACCTTCTCTGATGAGAGTGGTTCTTCGTGGGCTTTCATGGATCTATCGTTTCGGGGTTCGCCTCCGCCTTCGCCTTTTCCGCAGTGGGTGGAAGAGCCAGTCAAATCTCGGCACAATGGTGGTGAGCATTGGAAATATCACAGTTGGTGGAACCGGGAAAACGCCGGTGGTGGAAAGATTTGCCAGAGAGCTTACCGCGAAGGGCAGAAAAGTGGCGATTTTGAGCCGGGGATATAAGAGCTCTGACCTTAGGGAACGGCAGCGATGGACCAACCTGGAAACTGGTGAGACCGTGACTAGTCCACCCAAGATTGTGAGTGACGGGCGGGATGTTCTTCTTGGGGCGAAGTATGCCGGAGACGAACCCTACATGTTGGCCCAGAATCTGCCTGGCGTCTCGGTGGTGGTTGACCGTGACCGGGTGCGTGGCGGCCGTTTTGCAGTGAAGGAACTGGGCGCTGATACTTTACTCCTTGACGACGGATTACAGTATCTGGATCTCGATCATTCGCTTGATGTCATTCTTGTGGATCAAAATGCTCCATTTGGGAATGGATACATTTTACCCCGGGGAACGATGCGTGAACCTCCGCCCAATCTCTGCCGGGCCGACTATATCTTTATTACGAAGTGCGATGGCACGCCGCAGGACGCGTTGATCAAGCGGATCCGAAAATATAATAAGGAAGCTGAGATTTTACAGTGCACCCACGGACCCAAGCATCTGAACGGCGTGTTTACTGATGAAGTGCTTCCTTTGGATACCCTCGAAGGAAAGTATATTGGGGCAATCTCTGGGATTGCGCAGCCTAAA
Organism: Akkermansiaceae bacterium; assembly: GCA_039768565.1. Classification (GTDB taxonomy): domain Bacteria; phylum Verrucomicrobiota; class Verrucomicrobiia; order Verrucomicrobiales; family Akkermansiaceae; genus SW10. The sequence continues at coordinate 19,371 of JBDNAG010000015.1, forward strand.
AGCTTCGACAGTCTTCTTAAGAAATTAGGTGGAAAGGTGATGTTTCACACGACCTTCGCAGACCATCATGCGTTTACCTCCAAAGAGATCGAGCCTTTCATGGATCGGTGTATCAACCGCGGAGTGGATATGATCGTGACGACCGAAAAGGATGCGGTTCGCTTTCCAAAGCCCGACAAGGTGGATGTTCCAATTTACTACCTGCGAATTGAGGTTCGAATTCTTGAAGGGGAGGAAATTTGGGATCAATGCCTTGAGAGGATCTGTCGACGTGTTTCACGTGATCCCGAGGATTGGGCCGAGGAACGCCTTGGTCGGCCTGAGTCCGCCTAGGCGAACAATTGAACTCGCAATTTTTAGAGGAAGGGAGAAAGTCTCTCCGTGCTTGATCGACTGCAGAGGCCTTTGCGTGATTTGAGGTTGTCTTTAACCGACCGCTGTAACTTTCGGTGCCGCTATTGCATGCCAATTGAGGTTTTTGGGCCTGGCTACCAGTTTTTGCCCCGTCAGGAGATTTTGAATTTTGACGAATTGGTCAGGACAGTCAGGGCCAGTATTGAATTGGGCGTTAGCAAGGTTCGATTGACCGGTGGTGAGCCACTTTTGCGCCGTGGAGTTGAGGATCTGGTTGCCATGATCGCTGCCGTTCCGGGGGTGGAGGATCTCGCCATGACAACGAATGGAATCCTGCTGAATCATCATGCCGAAGGTTTGGTGGCGGCGGGATTAGACCGCGTTACCGTGAGCCTGGATGCGCTGGACGAAGAGACTTTCGCTAAAATGAATGGGGTGGGTGCCAAGCTCGAGCGCGTTTTATTGGGGATACAATCGGCTCAAGAGGTTGGTTTGCCTGTGAAGATCAATATGGTGGTGCAACGTGGTGTGAATGAGCAGGAAATTATTCCAATGATCCGCTGGAGCCACGATGCCGGCGTCACAATGAGATTCATTGAGTTTATGGATGTGGGAGAGACCAATGGGTGGGACACCCGGCAGGTGGTCACCGCCAGGGAGATTTTGGAGATTGTAAACGAGCAGTTTCCCGTTGAGGAGGTTCCGGCCGCGTATCCCGGAGAAGTCGCAAAGCGTTGGCGTTTTCTTGATGGAGCGGGGGAATTCGGAATCATTTCTTCAGTGAGTCAGCCATTCTGTAGAGACTGTTCCCGGCTTCGGGTTTCTGCCGAAGGGAAGGCATTCACCTGCTTGTTTGCTGGGGGGGGGGGAGATCTCCGGGATTGCCTTCGCTCTGTTGATTCGGATGAAGAGATCACAGAGTTCATCCGTGGACTTTGGGGGGAAAGAAAAGATCGGTATTCTGAAGAGCGAGGCGAAGTTGATCGACCCAAGGCCGAGATGAGCTATCTGGGAGGTTAATGGGTGAAACCAAAAAGAGCCCCTTTGCTAACCAAAGGAGCTCTTCTTGGGTGTGTGTGAAATTCCAGAGCTCTAGAGCTTGGACTTCGCTTTTTGATAAGCGTTTTTTAGTTTTTGAAGTCGAGCTTCGACAGTTGCTATTTCCTTGAGGAGGCTTGCGAGTTCTTCGACTGCGCGCAGTTCCTTGGACCCGCCCTTTGTGGTTGTGATGGCTGAACCACCATCTTTACGCTTCCATGAGGCAATTGTTGCGGCAGTCACCCCATATTTTGAGACTGCTTTGGTCTGCCCGCCCCGACCTTGTTTTGTGATGAAGTCGAGGATCTCTTTCTTTTGGGAAGCGCTGTAGCGCTTCGCTTTCTTTTTTGCTCTAGCCATCTATCAAAATTGATCTTAAATTTATGTCTGTCAAATGAAATGACTTAACGATTTTCACATCTAGTCATTTGTGAATGTTGTTATTTCACACCTCTAAAATCGTAACAAATTAAGCGGGCAGGAGTGCCATCAAATCCTTTGAGATTTTGGACGGCATAAAGGAGGCCATTGCTTAGAACTGGGGGCGTCCACGAATCTTTTGCGAAGAATAGTCGAGTTCTCTGAAGTATCTCAATTTTTTGAGGAGTCATTTTTAATTCAACAAAGCTGCCATCTTCTCCAAGAGAGAAAGTTCTATCAACAGTTTGAAGGAAGGACCCCCGGAATAGTCCGGTCACGCGTCCTCCTTCTTTCCATCTAGCGTCATCTTCTATTAAAATTTCTCCATCTTTTAGATTGATGCATTTTAGCTGGGTGTCCGGGATATTTCTTCCAGCAAAACCATAGAGGTGGTCCCCAATTCTTTGCGGGGTCATCATGTGCATACCGAAGAATCGTTCTTTCCAAACCGGTTCGATGGTGAAATTTTCCGAGAATTTAAGGAGGACGCCCCCCAGTTGATAGCAGTCCGAAATGAATATTTTATTTTTAGAAATGGAGAGGGGAGTTGATGCTAGCACGGATTCATACATGTCAGCACGCCAGGGAAAGCGGGAAAGTAATTTGCCCGATTTCGGATCTAATACCAAAAGCCCACCGTGAGCGGGCTTTGATTCTCCGGCAGCAAGAACCAAGGCAACATCACGGTCGTGGATTTTCGCAATAATCGGTGAAGCATATGAAGCTCCCCAGATGTCTTCGTGGGCCCAGACGGTTTTTCCATCTTCCAGATTAAGCGCTACCACGCAGGTTCCACTGGTTTTTTTCTCTTTTCCCCCAATGTTTAAAATAAGCGCGTTTCCATAAACCACCGGGTTCGGCCCGTATCCGAAGAAATACTGTGGGATCTTGAATTCCTCCATGAGGTCGCGCTTCCAAATGACCTTGCCGGTTTTTAAGTCGAGGCAGTGGAGCATTGCGGTGACGCCTATCAGATAGATACGATTTTGATGGACGACCGGGCTGGAGCGCGGGCCGTTTGAAAAGCCATAGCGATCACGGTATTTGATAGGGTATTGGAAGGTCCAAAGCCGTTTTCCGTTTTCGGCGTGATGGCAGTCGAGGGTCTCATTTGACTCGATGGCGTGGAAATGCAGGAGCTTGCCTTTGACAATAATGGGGGAGCTATAAGATTCGCCACGAGCCAATTCGAAGACTTTTGGGAGCCCGGCTTCGGGGAACTCTTGCAAAAGTGGGCCTTCCTTGGTGGTGCAATTATCCCTGAGTCCAAAAAATCGGGGCCAATCTTCCACGACTGCGTTTTTTGCCAGAGATTTCGGCGCTTTATAGAATTTCATCGGAAACGTTGTTTCCGCTGCTAATACGGAGGCCGTCAGGATTAGAATCGCTAAGAGTCTCATAGACGCAGGATAGTTCAGGAATTCGCAAATCAAAAAGCCTTTTGATTGGAGTGGCGAGAAGACAGGTTGACGGTAGGAGCTTTCGTCCTTTTCACGACGCGGAATCCCTTTATTAGTAAACCCGATGAAACTAACACTCGGACTCGCGTTGGTCTGTCTCACTTCGATGACGGCTTTGGCACAGGAAAAATGGCTCAGCTTTAAAGGTAAGGAAGGGCCAGGGAAGGGGAAGCACATCGTGTTGGTTTCCGGAGATGAGGAGTATCGTTCTGAGGAAAGTGCTCCGATGTTGGCGAAGATTCTTTCGGAGCGGCACGGGTTTGATACTACGGTCCTCTTTTCGTGGAGTGCCGATGGTTCTTATATCGACCCAAATAACATTAAGGGTATCCAAGGATGGGATAAGCTCGATTCGGCTGACCTCATGATCATTGGAACCCGGATGCGGGCCTACACGCCCGAGACGGTAAAGCACTTGGGCGGATTTCTGAATGCTGGAAAGCCTGTGATTGGTTTCCGGACTGCGACCCACGCTTTCAAAGGCGGAGACAAAATGGGGAATATTGGTGCCGGTGAGTGGGGGTTAAAAGTTCTCGGAGAGCGCTGGGTAAATCACCACGGCGCGCACAAAACCCAGGGCGCCCGGGGAGTGATTGAGGCAGGATATCATGAGCACCCGGTTCTCAATTCAGTTAAGGATGTTTTTGGCCCCAGCGATGTTTACGGAGTCACTCACCTCACGGACCAGGACAAGGTTTTGCTGCGCGGTGCAGTGACAAAGTCGCTGGATCCTGCTTCCAAACCAATCGATGGTCCAAAGAATAGTCCTATGATGCCACTGGCTTGGTTGCACACCTACAAGTCACCCGATGGTAAAACGACAGGTCGCTCGCTCTGTACCACGATGGGTGCTTCAGTGGACTTTCTGAGCGAAGACCTCCGTCGTTTGGTCGTGAATGCCAGCTTTCATTTGTTGGAGATCGACGTGCCGAAAAAGGCAAGTGTGGAATTCGTCGATGCCTTCTACCCAAGTTTTTACGGGTTCTGGAACGGTAAGAACGCCGGAATTTGGAAAGAGCGTGGTCTGAAAGCAGAGGACTTTGGCTTGGGCAAGACTCCAACTGCTCCTGAGCCCAAGGGCACTCCCAATTGGCCCTCCATGCCTGTTAAAAAGTAATGGATTGGCGCGCTTTTCTTCGTGAATGGTCGTATGAGGCTGCTTCGCGGGGCTTTCAAAGCGAAACATTTGGCGAGGTTGATGGGTTCCCTTTGTTGGCATCGTCTAAGGGGCATTCATCAAAGCCGTGCGTTTACCTTTCATCGGGAATGCACGGGGACGAACCTTCCGGTCCTCAGGCGCTCCTGAAGCTGCTGAAGGAGGACTTCTTTGATGATCGCTTTCATTGGCTGATTTGTCCTGCCCTCAATCCGACTGGTCTCGAGGCTGGTACACGGGAGAACTCGGGGGGGATTGATCAGAATCGCGATTACTGTGTTTGCAAGACCGAGGAGGTCTGCCTGCATATTTCTTGGTTAAAGAGGCAGAAGGTTCCCCGGCTTTTTCTTTCTCTGCACGAGGATTGGGAAAGTAGCGGGTTTTATTACTACGAAATTAATCTCGGAGGCACTGCTCTCACTCATCAGGAGGTGCTTTCTGCTGCTGCTCCCTATTTTCCACCGGAGCCAGCAATCGTAATTGATGATCATGAAGTCACGGAGCTGGGCTGGATCTACCATTCCGAGCATCCGGATCTACCCGAGGGGTGGCCGGAGGCGATTTATCTAGCGAAAATCGGCTGTCCAATTTCCCTCACTTTCGAAACTCCCAGCAGTATGGCTTTGGAAAAGAGGGTGGGGTGCCATCAGGCGGTTGTTCGCGAATCAATCCGGCATTGCCTGTTATAATTCAAGAGATCTTCTGCACTTGCGGAGAACTCCAAATCACGGCATTTTTTATCTATGCCCACTGTAGAAGAGAATATCGTTTGGAAAGGTCGCTCTCACCAAATCGTCAATTTTTGGCCTTTGGTTGCCTCGATCTTGCTCATCATGTTGATTCTGGTGGCAGCATTTTCTTGGTCGATGTGGATTGCTTTGGCCTCGATTGTGCCTTTTGTGTATGGTGGCTGGCGATGGCTTGGGACCAAGTTAATGGTTTTCGAGGTTACAAGTGAGAGAATGCGTGTCTACGAGGGAATCCTGAATCAGGAGATCAACGAGGTTGAGCTTTACCGTGTAAAAGACACCTGTCTGGAAAAGCCTTTTTGGCTTCGCATCTTTGGGCTCTCCAACATCGTTTTGCAGACCTCAGATCGATCTCTCCCCGAGGTCAATATCCGGGCGGTCAGGGATGGCGCCGAGATTCGCGAGGTAGACTTTGAGGGAAATGACGGAGACGACGGTGACTTCGAAGGTGAATTCATGTAGGCTCGGGCTTTTTCCACAATGCTGAGGC
>JBDNAG010000101.1:0-12526 GCA_039768565.1 Akkermansiaceae bacterium
GGCGGCAGAATTCGCTCTCGAATTTCGTCAGGTCTGGGGGCGTGACGTTGTTATCGACATGTATTGCTACCGTCGCCAGGGCCACAACGAGACCGACCAGGCCGCCTTTACCCAGCCTCATATTTACCGCCAAATCTCGGGTCGCAAAACCGCTGGTCAGCTCTATTTAGATGAGTTGGTGGCATCCGGGATTCTTTCCGTAGGGGAAGGTCAGGAAATTCATGACGATATCTGGAACGGGCTCGATTCTGGCCTTGAGGAGATGCGAAAAAACGAACAGGAAGGGAATCGTGATGTATACTCTGGCTCTACCGCAGAGGTCCAACCGCAATATTCCCACGATCCGGTTGTGACTGGGATTCCGCTCGACCGGCTTCAGCACGTTGGAAAAGTTCTTACGACAATTCCCGAGGGGTTTCAGCTTCATCCGACGCTTGCCAAGCGCTTCGTACCACGCCGTGTCGAGGCTTTGACGAATGGCGGACCGTTTGATTGGGCCTTTGCCGAGGCTTTGGCCTTTGGTGGGTTACTGACCGAAGGGTTTCCTGTGCGTCTTTCCGGCCAGGATTGTCGACGTGGAACCTTCAGTCATCGGCACGCCGTTTTTTATGATTACGAATCGCGTGAGCGCTACGTTCCACTCAGCAATCTCAGCGACGAACAGGAAAAATTCTGTGTCTATAACAGCCTTCTTTCCGAAGCTGCTGTGCTTGGATTTGATTACGGCTATACTATCAGCTGTCCTAAAATGTTGATCTTGTGGGAAGCTCAGTTTGGTGACTTCGCGAACGGAGCGCAGGTGCTTATTGATCAGTTCATTTCTTCCGCAGAATCGAAATGGCAAACTCCAAGTTCGCTCGTGATGCTTTTACCCCATGGCTACGAGGGTATGGGCCCCGAACATTCAAGCGCCCGCCTTGAGAGATTTTTGCAGTTGTGTGCTGAGAAGAACATGATTGTTGGTAATTTCACAACTCCTGCGCAGTATTTTCATGCATTGCGTCGTCAGAAGCATTCTCCGACACGTAAGCCCCTGATTGTCATGACTCCCAAGAGTTTGTTGACCAACCCTCGAGCGGTCTCGCAAATTGAGGACTTTCTCGATGAAACTTCGTTTCAAGAAATACTCAAGGACACCTATGAGTTCGAAAAGCCCGAGAATGTGTCCCGCGTCATTTTCTGTTCTGGCAAGGTATACTACGACCTCCTCGCTTACCGTGAAGAAAACGGCATTAGGAATGCTGCTATTGTCCGTATCGAGCAGCTCTATCCATTTCACATCGAGGCGATCAAGCAGGCAATCAGTCCTTACAGTTCGGCTAAGAAGTTCGTCTGGTGCCAGGAGGAACCTCTCAATATGGGTGCCTGGGGATATATTCAGCCCCGGCTCAAGAAGGCAGTTGGCCGAAGTGTCCGCTATGCTGGTCGAGAGCGGGCGTCGAGTCCATCTACCGGTTCCAAAGCCGTTCACAAACGCGAGCAGAAAATGCTCTGCGAAGAAGCCTTTTCAGTTTAAGCGACCATGTCTCACGAAATTAAAATTCCACCCGTCGGGGAATCCGTTGTCTCTGCCCTCGTAGCCCGTTGGCACATTTCCCAAGGTGCGTCAGTAGAAAAAGGGCAAGTCCTTGTTACTTTGGAAACCGATAAAGTATCAACCGAGCTCGAGGCCGAAGTCTCTGGAACGGTCTCTATTACTGTGCAGGAGGGGGAGGAAGTCGAAATTGGAACGATAATCGGTTCGATTGCTGAGGGAGCTGCCACCGCAGCGGTTTCAACTGCAACGCCTGTTACTCAAAAGGTTCCTACACCGATCCCGGCGACTGCTGGTCCGACCGGAGAGAAGATAGACATAATCGTCCCGGCCGCAGGTGAGTCAATCACTTCGGCGACCGTTGCTGCTTGGGCCGTTTCAAATAAGGATTTTGTGAAAGAGGGACAGGTCCTTGTTTCACTGGATACCGACAAGGTGTCTAGTGAGCTAGAAGCCGAAGTATCTGGTGTCGTCTCGATCGACGTTTCTGAAGGAACTGAAGTTTCGATTGGAGAAAAGCTGGGCTCTATCGCTGTTTCTACAGCTCCATGTTCATCGACTCAAACTGCTCCGACTCCTGAACCAACGAAGGTCGAAGCTTCTACGCCATCAGCCCCAGCTCCAAGATTTACGGCATCAGCCCTAGCTCCGAAATTAAAGGTGGTTCAGGATGATGAATCCCGGGTGACCCGTAAAAAGATGACCCCACTCCGGCGCAAGATTGCCCAGCACTTGGTCAATGCCCAGCAAACCGCAGCCATCCTTACTACCTTCAATGAAGTCGACATGACTGAAGTGATGAAGTTGAGAAGATCGGTTCAGGAAGACTTTGTGGGTAAGCACGGCGTTAAACTTGGCTTTATGTCACTCTTCACGAAGGCTGTAGTGCAAGCTCTTAAGGACGTTCCTTCGATCAATGCGCGTATTGAAGGAACCGAAATTATTGAGAATCACTTTTATGACATTGGTGTCGCGATCGGAACTGAGAAAGGGCTGATCGTTCCGGTCGTTCGTGACTGTGATCAAAAATCCTTTGCTCAGATCGAGAAGGATATCATCGAATACGCGGTCCGTTCGAAGGAGGGGAAGATTGAACTTTCCGACCTTTCAGGCGGGGTGTTTACAATTTCAAATGGAGGCGTTTATGGTTCTCTTTTGAGTACGCCGATTTTGAATCCCCCGCAGAGCGGTATCCTAGGAATGCACACCATCCAGCAGCGTCCGATGGCGGTGAATGGGAAGGTGGAGATTCGCCCGATGATGTATCTTGCCCTGAGTTACGATCACCGGCTTGTTGACGGAAAAGAAGCTGTCACCTTTCTGATTCGGATTAAGGACTGCCTTGAGAATCCGACACGGATGATGCTTGAGATGTAGTCTGGATTGCCCATTAAATTCATAGCCTCTCGCGGTGTGTGGGGCTTTTTAGGTTCGATTGGGCCAAAGAAGGTCGTCCTCGGTGTAGGCTCTTTTATCTGGCCCAGCCGAGCGAAGTTCGAGAATTTTTTGGGAGAGCGGGTGGACGATTAACGGTGAGCCCCAGCGGTCGACGAGTTGGCCGTCTTCATTCAATGCTGGTCCTTCCTTGGGAAGGAAAGATGAGCGGTGTGAATTGTTGCCGTGGAGGAAAAGGACAAGTTCTTCATTTGTAGAATAATCCGAGGTATCTCGCGTTTTGACTAACAAGAACACACTATCGATGAATCGTGCCATCATCTTTAGATCCTCAGCACCCGAAGTGTCGCCACCCGCATACCCCTCCAACATCTTATCCGAGAGAAAAGGATCCCGGGGCTCTTTCGAGAAGATAAGCGGAACTGTCTCTTTTTGGCGATTGTCTTTCAATACCGGTTTTGATTCTTGCTGATTGAAGAGAAAAATCAGAATGGCCAGTAGTAAGGATACTCCGATGATAGCAGCTTTCATCTAAAAGGCATCGGGTTTCAAGAAGCCAATGGGTAAGGTGGTTGGATCCGAGGCGTCGGCGTCATCAATATTGTAAAAGTTGTTGAGATTTGGAAGGACTCTCTCAAAGTTCGATTTTCCCTCAAGTCCAAACCAGAGGAGGAGTTCAGCAACCAAGGAGTCGACGGAAGTTGTGGGAAGAATGCGACCACCACGTCCCACATCGTCTGGAGAATCAATAGCAAGGTTGGGATACTGACCAAGAACCTGACCTCCGGCCACCGGACCACCCATGACAAAACTGTTCCCGCCCCAAGCGTGATCAGAGCCGGATCCATTCGAACGCAGAGTCCGAGCAAAATCTGAAGCTGAAAACGTCAGGACGGAGTCTGCGAGCCCGCAGTTTTCGAGACCTTCCTGAAAAGCTGCGAGGGCCGGAGTGAGTTCTGCGAGAAGGTCTTGTTGCGGTTGGATAAGCGCGCTGTGGTGATCCCATCCTCCGCGGGCCACAAAAATTGTTTGTCGTCTCAGTCCGAGTTTTGCGCGCAGAGCTATGGTTTTTAGCGTTGCGAGAAGATTGCGACCGATGCCGGAGTTTGGGAAGCTGACTCCAGCAAAGTCCTCTTCAAGGGTATTAAACTCAGTTTGAATATACTCCTGCTGTTCCAGACTCTGATTAGTCAATTCAGCAAAAGCTTGTTCCATCATATTGGCATACTGCTGATCCATCATTGATCGTAGCGCGAGATTTTTGAGTGCAGTAGGGTGGTTGGTTCCGCTCTCGCTTGAGAAGGTTAAAGCTCCCTTGCTTGTCATCACAAATTGTTGGGTGTCCCGACCCACCTGAAAAATATTGTTTCCGTCGAGCGAGATACTCATCGAGGTTTTGGAACTCCCATTTGATTGGTCGTGTAAAATATCAGCCACCCGTCCGGCCCATCCGGTTAGGTTTGTGTCCCCCTGCGGGAGGGATGTTTGCCACTGCTCGCTTTGGTCGCTGTGTGAAAATAGACCGCGGGGTCGGGGTTTGAGGCGGTCCTTGTAATCGGTCAGTGTCATGGGCTCCATGAGTGTTCCGATATTGGAAATGAAGGAAAGTCTTCTGGGGCCTTCGGAAGTACTATTTCCATTGAAGAGGGTTTGCAGGCCTCCCATGGCAGGGTGGACACCGTAGTCCTTTCCATCTCCATTGGCTGCTTGGGTTAGCGGAAGAAGGGACTGCTGCGGTAGGGCGAGATTCGTTCTGGTGGTAGCGTAGTCGGCATATCGAGTCACATCGTTTGGGACGAGAACATTATAGGAATCAATGCCTCCGTGAAGATAGAGACATACTAGAGTCTTACGATCCTCGGTATCCGCCGGTAAATCTGCGGCAACTGCATTGTTTGCCATCTTGAGATTTAAGAGTGTCGACATGATGGATGTCGAACCCAAGGCAGCACAGGCGCCTTCACCCAAAAATGAACGGCGGGAAAGATTATGAAAAGAGGACATGGTGTGGTGATGTGCGTGTGTTTAGCGCTGCACGGCTCCCTCGGGGGACATGATGGCTAGGTAAACGGCAAGCCGCACCTTTTCCACCGGGTCTGAAATTGCAGTGTTGGCGAGATTGGTTTTAATAATAGACCGAGTTTCAGCACTCATACCTCCGGCGCAGACAACGACGTTGAGATAGTCGAGCAGAACATCGGAGTCCTCGTGATAGGGCATGAAACTTGAGTAGTCTGGAGTGAATTGATAGCGACCACTAATCCGGAACCCACGGTCGGCAATGTCCCAAAGACGGTTCGGGAGAGAAACCAAAGTGTAAGAGTTTGCAATTTCAAAAGCGGGGCCATCAAGTCTGGCGGCATCCAAACTTCCGGGTGGTGTGTAGTCCGGACGATAGAAATTGAAAACTGTCGGAGAGTTTAGAGGCATCTGCAGAGTGTCGTCAAAGTAGTTTCCATAATCCCACCATACTAGATCTTCAGAACGATTCATCCGAGTTAGCTTGGCAAGATGCATGGTTCGAACGACAGGCTCTCGGAAGAGTCCGAAGGTCGGTGATGTCGCAATGGCCGGATCGCGGGCCTCCGGGTCCATTAAGATCGCTTTTACCACGGCACCAAGGTCACCTCGTTCGCCATTTCCATTGTCAGCGAAGATAGAAGAGATTCGTTCAACATAAGCTGGTTTTGGATTACTTGTAACAAGGAACTGAATCAGCGAACGGCAAACAAATGGTGCACAGTTTGGATGCTCGAAGAGGTGTCTGATGGCATCTCGGATATCCTGCAGGCCATTTCCAATGCTTGGATTCCGTGCGGGGATGATAAAACCATTGAGCAATGTTTTTTCGCCGAAATCATGATAGTCAGGGAATAATTCCATCTGGACGAGATGTTCCTGGTCCTGTCTTGTCTGGGATCCCCAGCCATTATTGGCGAACCAGAGGCCTGTCATCACGCGAGCCAGCTCTGTAATCGTATTGTTGTCATAGGTCGGGATTGGATCTCCACCTGCATCTAGCTTGCGGGTGCCATCTTGATTGAGTTTCCATAGCCCGATTGAGAAAAGCTGCATGACCTCCCGGGCATAGTTTTCATCGGGGAAGCGATTGATGGAGGGGTCGGGAGGTAGGTTGCCAACATGGGAAAGGTATCGCCCCATGTTCGGATCAAAAGTGATTCCAATAAGTAGATCATAATAGTTACCAAAAGCGTGATCTACGAGTCGGTCGTAGTAGCGCGCAAGACTTCGAACATTCTGGTCGATACTTCCATCCTGACGTGAAATCACAAGAATCTGGGAGAGCGCAAACGCCACACGTTGGCGGAGTTGATCAGGGCCGGAAATTGCGGCCCTTGCAAAAGCGGATTGAAGGTTTTCATCTTCAACGCGTAAACCGTTGTTAGTTCGGTATGTGGTATCGACCCGTGGGCCATTTAAATCATTCTCAATCTCTCTGATGTAGTCTTCGTGATGGGTTATAGGTTGATTTTCTATTTGGTCGTCTATCCAACCTTCAATGCCCTGTTTCCGCACAACATTAATTTCCGGAAGGGTCGGCCCAAACGAACCCTGCATCAGAAGGCGTGAGGCTTCTGTTCGTGTCGGAACCTGGCTTCCGCTTCCTACCGCTAGAGTTGCGCGGTTTGCAAACCTTTCGAGATACACCGCCTGATCTCCAGATATCCTGCCATCAGGGATACCATCGTTATTGCTATCATATGCGACAGATCTACCCAGTGAATTTGCTGACGAAGACTCCGAACCTAGGATGCTTTCATCCCAGTCGCTCAAGCCATCTGCATCGAGATCCCGGTCAGATACCGCGATACGGTAAAACTCCTGTGATAGGCCAAAGGGTGCGGTGACCCGGTAATTGCCACCGTCCACATTCATTGCAAGCTGCGATGGGGCAAAGTCATTGAGACCGCCAGATGAGAAGACCTGTTGTGATTTAAGAAGTAATCTGGGGAAACAGATATCGAAAGCGCCCCGCGTTTGCGAGTCGTCGGTAACGACCCGGAAGTTTGAGTTGGCGTCAAATGGATCGCTGCCCAGTTTCGCTTCTTGTTCATTGGTAAACCCATCTCTGTCCGGATCGTCGACAGGGTTGAGGTCGCTCGCACCAAAATGAGCCTCCCAGAGGTCGGACATTCTGTTGTTATTTAAGTCAGAGCTTCCGAGGACGGGTTGATTGAAAAGTGGTGGGTGTGAGTCGGCTGAGTTAGGATCAGTAAACTGGTCTGCTTCAAGGAAGTCGCTAACACCATCATCATCACTGTCAGAATCGCTAGGGCTAGTTCCCAGAATTGATTCGGCTAGGTTGGATAGTCCGTCCAAATCTCCGTCCAGCGAGGCGTCGGAAGGATCGTTTGGATTTAGTCCGTAGGAGGTTTCATAAAGATCGTTCATTCCGTCATTGTCAGCGTCTGCGCAGTGCGAGAGACCGTTAAGTTGTCCGACGAGGGTCGAGGAACGGAAGAGCTGGATGCCTTGGCCTAAATACATTTCAGAGGCGCCTGGTATATCGTTGTCACCCCAGACTGCGGATTGATCGGCCACCGATGGCACGGCATCGCATCCTGTAATTTCTCTTTCGGCGATAATTATGCCCGTTTTTTGATTTTCAATGGAAAAGGTGATGGTCCAATTGGCTGTCTCATTTCCATTACTAAGTGCCCTTACTCGAAAGGTGAGGGGGTCCGATGTATCGCAAGACCCGAATCCAACAAACCCAAGTGCCGACGTGAGGTCGGTGTTGTAATCGTTGTAGTTGATATTACTTCCATTCCGTCGAAAGCTTCCCTGCCCACTGGTGAGAACATTGAAAACAATTTTCCCATCGCGTCGAGGGAGTCTAACCCGGAGGGTGTTGGTAGCATCGGCGGTGAGGTTGTCGACCCGCCATTCGATAAAGTCTCGGTTCGTCCCACCGTCACTCCGGATTCCGTCACCGTGGTCATTCACAAATTGAAGGTTGGTGGCCTCCCACAAGACTTCGTTCGCGTTGACGTAAACTGGAACTGGTAGTGAAGCGAAATCCCCGTCTTTCGGATCGGAAAAATTGTCTCTTTCACCGGCATCATCAACCCCGTCGCCGTCGCTGTCTGCGAGAGTAGGATTGCTCGGGAGTGGATGATTTACTTCATCAAAATCAGAGAGTCCATCGTCATCGGTATCGCCAAAATTGGGATCGCTTCCCGCGGTAACCTCTTCGGCATCATTCAGCCCATCCTCATCGGTATCCGCTTTCCATGGGTCGCTCCCGGCAGTGAACTCAGCAAACCAGTCCAGAGAATCTCCGTCCGGGTCATTATTAGTGGTAGTGTCAGATCTATGTAAGATTTCCCACCAGTCGGGAAGACCGTCCGTGTCAACGTCGCCGCTGGTGTCAATGATTTGAATTCCCGCGATTCCCGAGGGGGTGTCGGAAGTGCGGAAACTCTCAAATAAAAACGAGCGGCCGGTGAGTCCTTGATAACGAACAACATTGGCACGGGGTGCCACAGGCCCGGTGGATGGACGGTGTAATAGGAATTCCAAATCTCCTCCTGTTGCGAAAGGTCGCATGAGTGCACTCTCGAGAAAAAGCCCGTCCCTTCTTAAAGTAGCAAGCGGCCCAAGGTAGGAGGCGGACATGTAAACGTAGACATCGTAAGTGGCGAAAGAGGCCGGAATATTGCTGATTTGCAGGGTGGCAGGAGTTCCCGAAGCGGCGGAGAGGTATCCGTTTAAAAGGTTGGCTGCGGGAGTGTCATAAGCTCTACTAGTTTTGGTACCGTCAAAGGTAAATAATGCCGTCGTGGCCGTTGTATTACCCGCCGCATCAACGATTACTCTGGATACGGGACTTGTCATTTGGCTGCTGTTACCAGGACGTAATGGGTCGGCATCCGTTACTCCTGAGCTTTCGAGTAACTCGGTCTGATTCCAGTTGATTTGAGGAATCAAGCCATTGGGAAATGTCGAAGGCCAGATCCCATCATTACGACGGCTTTCCGAGCGAAAGTTGATTCCGATTGCGCCCGCCCATTGAGGCGGAGTAACCTCGTCGTCGTCAGGATCATATCCAGTCTGAATTTCCCATGCATCCGAGGCTCCATCCAAATCAGTATCAACTAAGATAGGGCTGGAGCTCGTCTCCTCTCCGTCAAGGAGACCGTCGTCATCGGAATCCGGATCAAGCGGATCACTCACTGTCTCGTCTTGGTCACCCAGTCCATCACTATCTGTGTCTGCGAGGCGTGGATTCGTCCCTGCAAGAAATTCGGCAAGATTAGTGAGGGTATCACCATCGAAATCATCCGAGGCATCCGAGGCATCCGAGTCTGAAAGTTGATAAAGGGTTTCCCAAAAGAGAGGGATTTGATCTTCATCTGCGTCGAGGAGGGCGGTGGGGTCGAGGGATGCTGACACCTGATCCATCGCCAGCCAAGTGCCCGGGGTGTTTCCGATTCTCCGGATTTCAAGAGTGTTGGCCCCAGCTGACAATCCGAGCCCGGTTGTTGGGAATTCAGCTGAGATCACGATGTAATTTTGAAAAGCCTCACTCGTGAATGACGCCGGTTTGCCATTTAGACTAAGCTCAACAACGTTTTCAAAAGGAGCTTCGTTTCCATTTACAGAAGCGCCACTCCAGATGAAGTCGAGCTCGACCCTCATAAGGCCGGTGCTTGTTGCTTGCGCTGAATCGAGATTAAAATGAATGACGTTTCTGGGATCGGAAGAGGTCAGAGCCCTTTCGTAGTCATCAACATCTTCATTTTCGATGAGAGTGCCAACAGGTGCGGGATAGGTTCCAGAAAGGTAATAGTGGTCATCCCGAACAGTTGCCAAGCCAGGCGCGGGGTCTTCTGAGCCGTTCTCTTTGGAAAATTCTGATGTTGAGTTATTGTCACTCCCGATCTGAATGATGGGCTTAAAATTGGCTTGGGCAGTAATTGTTTGAGCCAATAGGAGAAATGCGAATAACTTCATGAGAACGCGTATGCGGCTTAGAAGAATCTCATATTCTGAAGGGGTGGACAAGACGCAAAGATCCCCTACGTTCCTTTCGTGGATTTTCGCCTCGTCAGTGATTTTGGCCCTAAGGGGGATCAGGAACAAGCGATCGCCAAATTGGTGAAGTCGATTCGGGCTGGAAACCGTCACCAGACTCTTCGAGGCGTCACTGGCTCAGGTAAGACTTTTTCAATGGCCAACGTCATTGACCAGATACAAAAGCCGACTCTGATTATGAGTCATAATAAGACACTGGCCGCACAACTCTACTCCGAATTTAAGGCATTTTTCCCAGAGAATGCGGTTGAGTATTTTGTCTCCTATTTCGACTACTATCA
This sequence comes from Akkermansiaceae bacterium, assembly GCA_039768565.1. Lineage (GTDB taxonomy): Bacteria > Verrucomicrobiota > Verrucomicrobiia > Verrucomicrobiales > Akkermansiaceae > SW10. The sequence goes on from JBDNAG010000101.1 coordinate 10,270, forward strand.
GCCGGAAGCATACATTCCTCGGTCTGATACCTACATTGAGAAAGACTCATCAATTAATGAGGAGATTGAGCGGCTACGCTTGAGTACAATGGGTTCCCTGATCACGCGCGAAGATGTGATCGTCGTGGCCAGTGTGAGCTGCATTTACGGTTTAGGAAACCCGGAAGACTACAAGGATATGATGTTCGGGATTCGCCAGGGAGAGGAAGTGGGGCGTGATGAGTTTTTGACCGAGTTGGTGAATCTGCTCTTTGAACGAAACGATATTGCTTTTGAGAGGGGGAATTTTCGAGTTAGGGGAGATGTAGTCGAAGTCCGTCCTGCCTATTTGGAGGAGACTGCCATTCGGATTGAATTTTTTGGTGATGAAATTGATCGTATAACATCCATCGATACCCGAAGCGGACATGTCATTGATGAGGTCGCGCGCTACGTCTTTTATCCGGCCAAGCAGTTCGTGAGTTCAAAGGAGAAACTGAAAGGCGCGATGGTAGCAATTCGGCAAGAGCTGGACGATCGCATCGCGTGGTTCGAGAAGAATGGCAAACTGATCGAGGCACAGCGGATCCGCATGCGGACCGAATACGATCTTGAGATGATGCAAGAAATGGGATTTTGTCAGGGTATTGAGAACTATTCCCGTCACATCACCGGTCGAAAGCCCGGGGAGCGCCCCTATACGCTCCTTGATTTTTTCCCTGATGATTACCTTTTGTTGGCTGACGAAAGTCATGCCACTCTTCCCCAGGTTCGGGGGATGTTTGAAGGGGACAAAAGTCGGAAATCGGTACTTGTTGATCATGGCTTTCGATTGCCAAGCGCAATGGATAATCGCCCTTTACGTTTTGATGAATACATGAAAATGACGCGCCGGCGCCTCTACGTAAGTGCGACACCGGGGCCCTTCGAAATCGTCAATTCGCGTTCTGACAATACTACGTTCATTCCAATCAAATCTCGAAATGAAGCTGATTTTGATCCCACCTTTTTTAAACGTCTCACCATCAAGGCCAGCGGATCTAGCGAGGATCCGGAAGATTTCGATGTTTCCCGAAGCGGGGGACAGTTAATCGTGGAGCAGATCATCCGTCCGACAGGTTTGCTTGATCCCATTCTGACGATGAGACCGCTCAAGTCTCAAATCGATGAGACAATCGAACTTTGTCAACAACGGGTCGAAAAAAATGAGAGGATTCTCATTACGACACTTACCAAGAAGACAGCGGAAGATTTAACGGAATATCTTCAGGGAGTTGACCTTAAGGTTCGTTATATTCACGCAGACGTTGATGCCATTGAGCGTGTCGAAATCCTCCGGGCTCTCCGGGCAGCTGAATTTGATATTTTGGTCGGGATCAACCTGCTTCGAGAGGGATTGGACCTTCCGGAGGTTTCATTGGTCTGTATTCTTGATGCTGACAAGGAGGGATTCCTTCGAAATGAGACAAGTTTGATACAGACTGCGGGTCGTGCCGCCCGACATGTGAATGGTGAGTGCGTCCTCTTTTGCGATACCGTGACAGAATCGATTCAATGTCTCCTTGATGTCACAGAGTATCGTCGAGGCATTCAAAAAGAATATAACGATAAACATGGAATTACCCCCCAAAGTGTGAAACGCGCGGTGCAGAAAAGCCTTCACGATCGTGAAAGCAGTCATCAAGCTGCTAAAGATGTGAATACTTCACTCGTCGCAGAAAATGAGATGGTCTTTAACGCTGTCGAGGTGATTCGCGAGATGGAGGATGAGATGCAGAAGGCTTCGGCAAAGCTTGAATTTGAAAAAGCAGCCCACCTCCGTGATCAGATCAAAGAATTGAAAAGTCGGGCGGGAATCGAAAAACCTCACGAAAAAAGAAGGGGGCCAGTGGATTACAAATTGTCGAAGAAACCCAAGGAGGGGAAGTAAGCGGAAAGATCGTCATTTTCTAAAAGATGAAAAGGAACCATCTAGGTCGAGTTTTTTGATTTTCTGTTGACCCTTCTCTAAGTGCTGGAACACGAGGGACACGTTTGTGATATCGCTTGAATCAGTTGCTGGGCAGGGAAATGAGAAAGGAACCGGTGATCCGGAGCTCGATCGTTTCGATGCCACGTATGGCTCGAAAAAAGAGAAGAAAGGGCATGGGTTTTGGCGACACCTTGCGAGACCTGACTTTCTGCTCATCTTGGATTTTGACAGTCTTCCTCGATGGAGTCATTCTATGATCCGAATGTCCGTTCCACAGAACACGATTGCGCTGGTTTATGATTACGA
>JBDNAG010000102.1:0-2798 GCA_039768565.1 Akkermansiaceae bacterium
CCTACTATTTCGACCACTACTCAACTATCCGGCAGCCAACCCAAATTTCTCTTCACAAATCAGACGGTTCCCTTCTCGAATACCTTTTGGAGAATAAGCTCGGCGAAGAACATCCGCTCTTCCCTTATCTTAAAGACTGGGTGAGCCCAGCCTTCGGGACTCTGCCGGCTCGCGATGGCACCCAGCTTTACTATCGCTACTACCGCCCCAGTATTGAAATGCCAAAGGGCGGTTACCCCGTGATCGTCTCTCTTTACGGTGGTCCACACGTTGGCCAGCAAGTTCGTAATGCTTGGAGTTCGCACAATCTTTGGGCGCAGTATCTCCTCGAAAAAGGCTATGTTGTTTTCACTCTCGATAATCGTGGAACCCCGAATCGCGGAAAAAAATTCGAGGATGTGATTTATAAAAAGCTCGCACAAAACGAACTCTACGACCAACTCGCAGGAGTGAATTGGCTCAAGCAGCAACGGTGGACCGACAATAAACGATTCGGCATCCACGGCCACAGCTACGGTGGCTACATGACGCTCATGTCGATGTTTCGCTTTGGAAACACCTTCGCTGCGGGCGTCTCCAGTGCTCCCGTCACCGATTTTCGTCTCTACGACACCCACTACACCGAACGCTACCTCTCAACCCCTCAGGAAAACGAAAAGGGCTACGAAGAAAGCTCTGTTTTTCCCTACACCAGCGGCCTTCAAGGTGATCTCCTCATCATTCACGGCATGGCCGATGATAATGTCCTTTTTAAAAATACCACTAAGCTCATACGCCAGCTTCAAGATGAAGGGCGGCTCTTTGAACTCATGGCCTACCCCGGCGAGAAACATGGTATTTCAGATGAACGTGCTCGCCTCCACATGATGAAAACAATGGCCGACTTCTTCGATCGTAAGATCGGCACCCCGAAATAATCCCATGGACGAAAAAATTCCAAACGATGCAGAAGAGCGCCTTCCTACGGAGCGCGAAGAATCTCTCTGCCCTTGTAAAAGCAAGAAGACATACATGTCGTGTTGTCAGGACTTTCACACCGGAAAGCGAAAGCCTCAGACCGCTGAGCAATTGATGCGGTCGCGCTACAGCGCCTTCTTTTTTCGTCGTGTCGGTTATCTCATCGATACCCATCATCCCGACACCCGGCCTCCTGGTTTAAAAAAGGAACTCGATAAAACGGTTCATAATATCAGCTGGAAATTTCTCACCATCCTCCAGGCCTCAAAAGGTGGACCCAGTGACACCCGTGGGAAGGTCAAATTTGTGGCCGATTATTACCTCGAAGGGGAACCCGGCCAGCTCGAAGAGCATTCCCGCTTCAAAAGACACAAGGGGCAATGGAAATATCTCGATAACAAAGGCTAGATGTGAGCAGGTTTTGGGCTCTTATTCCCAAGAGCCGTGCTGCGAACAGAGCCAGTAAATCAGCCAAGAGAAAGAGCAAGAGCAAGGGCTTGGTTTTTCAGTCCGTCATGAATCATGAGCTCTTAATTGGGGGATGGCGATTTTTTCTCTAGCGGTGTTCGATACGGACTCGCATCCATAAAGAGTCCTCCGCTCCCTTCGATTTACTAAATTTTCGACCAAAAGTTCCGGTTCCGAGATCTACTTCACCAAGGAATATGGCGTCGCGCTGCCAGGTTTGCAGATCGGTCGAAGTTTCTACATGGTATTCTACCCCTTCGGCGGTCGGGCTCGCTACGAACTGAAAGATCAGTTCATTACCGACAAGGCGGGCCTGCGGCTTAGGAGTAATCAATGCGTAGCTCAGCAACTCATCACCACTTGATCCAGTAAATGGGGACGTTCCGCTGTGGCCCGGAGAGCCTCCAGATCGCCAATGAATTGCTAAGCTGTGATCAGGATTTCCGGTGGGATTGATCAACTGAAGACTTGATCCACCTCCATCCGGAGCCAGTGGCCAAGGAGAACTGTCGAGGTAGCTGAAATCTACAATGAGGCTGAGGTTGGCAGCTGTCATTACGATTCTCTCGCCGCTGTTTTTCAGGTTGGATGGACCATACTCTCCAATAACGGGAAGGCCATTCCCGTAGCGAAATTGGAAGGCAGCTTGATTTTTAACAAGGAGAATACGATCTCCGGGAGCCAGTTGATACACGGGGAAGGTAAAGTCAAAAACCTCACTAAGGACGACATCGGCCAACTCGATCGGGTTGTTTCCGATATTCATGAACTCGAGATACTCAAAGTCTTCTTCATCTGTGAACCCGGCACTGATTTCCACAGAAGTCGGGTCAGACGGATGATACATGATTTCCGAAATCACAAAATTTGCCGCGGAAGCGGGCTCGCCAAAGATAAAACTTCCCTCCAATGGTCCACTCCAAACTCCATTGTCGAGAGCACGAGCGGTCACCTGTGTGGTTGAAGTGATCGGAATTGCTCCGCTGTACGAGGCGCCGGAAATTCCTCCTCCAGAAGCCCGTGGGTCTGTGCCGTTGGTGGTGTAGTAAATCGCGCCTGTTGGTGCATTAAGCGTAAGATTCAACATTCCATTATAGTTCCCCGGGGGTATTTCAAAAGTCGGTTTGTCAGTCCATTCCCTTGCCACCCAATCCAGCCGGTCTCCGAGCCAGTCACGGAGATAGTCCACGTGTTCGGCATAAGTTGGGAAGGTCAGATGACTGCGGGTGACGTTTGCCAGTGGCCATGGGCCGCCACTAGGTTGAAAGTTCCGGTCCTTTGCCTCGTTGACCTCGGCAGCCATTTGGTCGATCAAGGTGTTGAGATAGGGTTTGGAAAGTGTTGAGTCCATGAGCTCTTGCCAACGATCGATA